>NZ_JACBIU010000009.1:0-132976 GCF_013839555.1 Nocardia sp. GTS18
AAGATTCGCTGTTGTTCAAAATGTCCAACCTCCCACGACCGGGGGGTACGCGAAGGCTGGAACCAATAAAAATATTGGCACTGACATTCATCGACACACTATTGAGTTCTCAAAGAACACACGCACAAACATCCACCCGGTGAAGGGTTTCAGTGAGGCAAGGGTTCGTACTGTAGCTCAGAGCGTCGACCGGACGCAAATCCGGAAGAACCCTGAACACATGATCGGTCAGGCGCTCATCGTCCTACCTCGTTTCCCAGTACCGTAGCGGCCCTGACGGACCAGCTCTTCGGCACCGGGTCGGTGTCCGTGTCGCTCTGACTGGAATAAAGTTACGTGGCTGGAATTCCGATGTCAAATTCCCTAGTCAGGCCGGGTTTCGAACCACAACAAAGGGAGGGTCGCGCGTTGAGCGAGGAACGTAGTGGAAGTCGGCGGCGGTTACGCCGCGTTATGAAGGCCGGCGCGGTGTTGGCCAGTGGCGTGGTGTTGGTGACGGTCTGTGCCAATGCGGCCATGTGGATGTTGTCGGCGGGGCATCGCAGTGATGTGGCCGGAGCGCCCACTGTTCCGGTTGTCATTGTTCCCGGTGCGCGGGTCGCGCCGGACGGGACGCCGATGGCGTACCTGCGGGGGCGCCTCGATGTGGCGATCGAATTGGTCGCGGCGGGGAAGGCGCGCGAGATCCTGCTGTCCGGGGATGCCGGCGGCACTTCCGGCGACGAGATCGCGTCGATGCGGCGTTATCTTCTCGAGCACGGAGTCGATCCGGGCATCGTGCGAGCGGATGGGGAGGGCCTGTCCACGCGGAAGACGTGTGAGCGGGCGCGGTCGATGTTCGGGGTGGAGCGCGCGATCATCGTCAGCCAGTACCAGCATCTGCCTCGGGCGGTCGCGCTGTGCCGGGCGGCGGATATCGACGCCGACGGGGTGGTCGCCTATTGCGAGTGCAGGCGGGCCACCGAGGTGCGCAACAACATCCGGGAGTGGTTGGCGGCGCCCAAGGCGGTCGTCGAGATGATCTTGCGCTGATCTGCCGAAGGGTTATCGGCGCAGGATTGCCGCGAGCCCGGCGCGAAGTCGATCCAGCAGCGTCGGAGGGTCGGGTGTTTCCGCAGGGATGTGCGGCTCGGGCGAGGTTTCATTCACCCGGCCGGCCCGCGGGTACACAGGCGCATAGGGAGGGCCCGCCAGGAGGTTTCGGCATCCTGTGCGGATCTCGTCCCACGTGATCGCGGCATCCAGGCCGTCCTCCAGGCTGATTTGCATGGTGTAGAAGTCCCAGGCGAGTTCCTCCAACTCCGGTGGTTCGGGCACGGGACGCATCGTCAGCTCGAACAGATCGGTGAAGATCAGGCGAAGGCACTCGTCGGCGTCTCCTTCGTCGGCCAGTAAGGCCGCGGCGTTGCGGTTCGCGCGCCTGAGCCGGACAGCTACCTCCCGTTCGCGCCAACCCCCGAGGTGAACGATCTCGAGTTCGGCGAGCGCAGTGCGGAACAGTTCCGGGGCGTCGCGGCAATCGGTTCGATGCAGGCAGGCGAGTTCGATCAGCGCCGGGGAATCGAACCCTCGGGCCACAGCCTCGGCGCCGATCATCGTCAGGAGCGACTCGTCCAGCGCGCCGACGGCGAACAGGTCTGCGGCGCGGTTCAACTCGTCCATGGGTTCAGCGTGCGGTTCCGGTGGTTCGGCCGTCAACGCAAAATATGGACCGGACTCGAGGTTTCTGTGGTGGGGCTTCGGTCAACCCTCTCGTCGGTCCGCGACCGGATGGGCCGATTCCGATCACCGCAATTCGAGGAGAGCTAGTGCGCATCGTCAAAGCTGTTGGGATCATGTTGGCCGTCGTGGCCGCGACGGCGGTGGGGGCCGGTTCGGCTGTCGCGGAACCGGAGGCCAAGGAGAACATCTACATCGATGTCAACGTCCTCGGCTGTTCGATCGGCGCCGGGCTCGGTGGTGACGTGCTGGTGGCGCTCACCGGTGGGGGCGGATCGAGTGCGATGGTGAATTCTTCGCTGGCGGCGCGGCTTCGGGCCGCCGGGTGCTTGCCGCGCCTGTAGGACCAGCGCCGATGGTCTCGTCGACGACGACGGGACCATCGGCCTACCGTGCCCGTGCACGCGCCATCACGTACCGTGGTGCGAGTTGTCAGCATGCTGGCCGACGGAATGGGGTGCATCGTGAACGGGTCCGAGCATGCCGCGCGGCTCGTGCGTTTCTGGCGGACCGTTGAACTGTTCGGTCCGCAACTGGTACCGGAGGTCGGCGTCTGCCGCGAAACCGGTGCGCTGGTGGTGGAACTCGGCGCCGACGAACCGGCACCGTGGGAAGATCTCACCGCGCTCCCGGCGCTGCAACCGGGCCGGGTATGGCAGTTCGTGGTGTTCGGCGGGCTGTTCGAAGTGGGGCGCGCGCGTGAATCGCTGGTGCGCGCCTTCGGGCGGGACGGGCTGGAGGCGGACGCGCGACAGTCCGGAACCACAGCCACTTTCGCGGTGACATTGAGCGACGACGGCATGGTCGTCGAGGGATCGGCGACGTTGTCGGGGCTGGCGTGGGCGATCAACCGGTTGCGCTCCCCCGGCCCCACCGATCCGGGTTGGGCCGACGGGTTCGAGCACGATTCCTCGGCATTCACCGCCGCGTTCGACCTGCTGACCACCGAGGTACCGAGCGTCGATCCGGAAGCCGACGATCCCGGCCCGCGCTGGCGCGCCTTGGATGTGGTCGGTCGTGGCGTCGGCGCCTCGCTGATCGCGGCGGGTGCGGACGGTGTCGTTTCGCCGGGGCTGGCGGGGATGTCGGCCGCCGCGTTCGTGCGTGGCGTCATGGCGAACGAGGAATCCGGTACGCCACTGGTGACCGGGCGGGCGTTGCAGACGTTCGCGGGGGATCTGTGTGGGGCACTCTCGATCCGGTCCGAATTACGCGCCGGTGGGGTGCGGGTGGCGTGTGTGCAGGTCGCGGCCAGGGATGCCGACAGCACGGCGGCCGAAGATCGGCTCAACAGCGGACTGGGCTCGGAGCTGCGTGCGCTCGCTGCGGCGGTGGAGCGTGGGGACGTCGGGGCGGCGCTGCGGGACTACCTCGCGGCGAGTGAAACCTTGCCCATAGATCAGCGGATCGACGTTCGTCAGCGACAGGACGTGATGGTCGAGGGGCTGCTGCCCCAGCGTGTTCCGGACGGGCGGTGGCCGGGTGATCCGCTCGTCGCGGGCCAGCAGTTCGCGGTAGACCAGGCGATGACCGAACTCCGTGACAGGGCAGGGATTTTCGCCGTGCACGGCGCGCCGGGCACCGGAACGACGACGATGCTGCGGGACCTGCTCGCGGCGATCGTGGTCGAAAGAGCCGAGCGGCTGGCCACTTTCGACGACCCGATGGATGTGTTCACCGGTGTCACCGAGCAGGTGCAGGTCGCCAAGAACTACACCGTCGGCGCGCACCGGCTCGCACCCGAGATGACCGGGTTCGAGGTGGTGCTCGCCACCGGCAGCGACCGGAGCGCCGCCGATGTGGTGGCCGAGATCCAGCACCGCGATGCCATCGACTCCGATGTGCGGATCAACCACTTCGGCGAGTTGGCCGAATTCGTCAGCGGCGAACCTGCGTGGGGGTTGATCGCCTCGGCTCTCGGCGGCGCGAGACGAACCTTCGGGGAGCAGTTCTGGTTCGGCGACCGGTTCGCCACCGAACGCAAGGCGCAGGCCGGTTCGGCGGGAATGCTCGATTTGCTCAAACAGGCTGAGGCGGATCCGGATTCGGTGCCCGACTGGCAGACCGCCGTGCGCGACTTCGAGAGCAGGCGCGAGCATGTTCGAACGCTCGCACAGCAGCGTCAGGACGTGGCCGACGCGGTCGCCGAGCTGCCTGCGATGAACGACGACTTGCTGTCATTGTCGGCGGAGATCGCCAATGCCGATGCGGCACACGCGCACTGGCGCGCGCAGCATCAGCAGGCAACCGAACTGCTGCGCGCGGCGCAGGCCACGCATCATCGGGTCAGCACGTTGCTCACCGAGCACGGCGGGCGTAAGCCAGGGTTCGCGGAGTCGTTGTCGACCGGGTTCCGGGCGGGGCGGCGGTGGAGTGCGCGCTCCAACGAGCTGTTGCGCGAACGCCACGACGCCGAGGCGGAGATGCGGCGCAGGCAAGGCGAGGTCGACCATGCGCGTGAGCAGTGGGCGCAGGCGGCCGAGCACGGGCGCACCCTCATCCGTGACCATGTCGCGTTGACCGAGCGGCGGGCACGGGCACTCGACATCATCGAAGCGGCGCGCGAGAACTGGTCGGAGACGATTCCTTTCGGTGATGTCGCGGCCGACGACGAGCAGTTCCAGCTGTGCAATCCGTGGGCCGACGAGCAGTACTCGACGGCTCGGCGCGAGCTCTTCCTCTCGGCGTTGCGGCTGCATCGGGCGCTGCTGCTGAACGCCGCGCCCCGGGTGCGCGACAACCTGATCGTGGCGATCGCGCTGATCCGTGACGAACTCGCGGTGACACCGAAGGCGGAAACCATCGCGGCCGCCTGGCAGACGCTGTTTCTCGCGGTGCCGATGCTCACGACGACGTTCGCCGCGCTGCCCAAGTTGTTCGCCGGGCTGGGGCGTGAGGCGCTCGGTTGGTTGTTCGTCGACGATGCCGGCCAGGCCGCACCGCAGGCAGTGGCGGGGGGTCTGTGGCGCGCGCGCCGGGCGGTGATCGTCGGTGATCATCGTCAGTTGGGACCTGTTGTGACGCTGCCGACTTCGGCGCAGGAGGCCCTGGTTCGCCAGTACGGGCTCGATGCGGAGTGGATGCCGGATCTGGCCTCGGCGCGGCAGGCGGCAGATCGTGGCGTGCGGTTCGGGACCTGGCTGACACCCGCTGATTACGACCGGCCGGTGTGGGTGGGAACGCCGTTGCGGGTGCATCGGCGCAGCGATCTGCCGATCTTCGAGCTGACCCACCGGATCGCCTACGACGACGACCTGCTCGTCTTCGGCACGCCCGAGCGGCCCGACTTCCCCGGACACGATCGGTGGATCGATGTGAGATCCGCACGCGCCGAAGGGAACTGGATTCCCGGTGAAGGTGAGGCGCTCGGTGCCTTGCTGACGGAGTTGCGGGAGGACGGGGTCGCGGACGACGACATCCGGGTGGTCAGCCCCTTTCGCGATGTCGCCGACGGTGCGCGGCGGGTCGCCCGCGAGGTGCTCGGGGACGAGTTCGCCGCCGCCCAGGTGGGCACGATCCATGGCATGCGTGGAAACTCGGCCGAGGTGGTTGTGCTGGTACTCGGCACCTCACCCGCCGCGGGCGGTTCGCGGCGCTGGGCCGCGGCCAACCCGAATGTGCTGAACGCGGCGGTGTCGCGGGCGCGGCGGCGGGTGTACGTGATCGGCAACTATCGACTGTGGAGCAGCCAGCGGTATTTCGACGTGCTCGCCCGGCATTGGCCTGCCGAGTCCGATCAGCTGGTCGCTCAGACCGTCAACCGGTAGAACCTCCAGAAGCCGAAATTCTCGATCGGCAGGATGTCGACGGTGGTGAAGCCCGCCTTGTGGGCGTACTCCCCCAGCTGCTCGGCGCGCATCACAGTTCCGGTGCCCGCCGAACCTGGGTGTGCCATGCCGTCCGGTAGGCAGATGAGCAGGCTGAAGCCGTACATGAGGCGGTCGACATCGCTTGCGGGAGAAGCGAAGTCCGGGTCGACGGCCTCGTCCATCACGATCATCACCCCGTTCGGACGCAGTGCACGGCGTGCGGCCGACAGCACCTCGACCGGGTACGGCATGTCGTGCACGCATTCGAAGGCGAAGACGGCGTCGTAGGTCGCTTCCGGGAGGTCGGCCGTGACGTCGGCATGGTGGAAATGGACGCGGTCGGCTAAGGCGGCGGCATTGGTGGTGGCCATGGCGATCGACGGCTGGTCGATGTCGTAGCCGTCGACCCGCAGGTCGGGGTAGGCGCGGGCCAAGGCGATCGAGGACCAACCGCCACCCGAGCCGATATCGGCGACTCGCGCACCGGGGGTAGACAGCAGGGCATGCATGTCGGGGACGGTGGCGAGGTCGGCGGCCAGGCGGTGTTCGAACCAGGGACGGTTCATGTCGGCTTGGGATTCACGCACGTCGGTGCCGTATTCGGACCAACCGACACCGCCGCCGTCGCGATAGGCGCGCACCAGGGCGGGCAGCTGGACCGCCGCGCCGGCAAGCATCCGGGCGAGCGGGGCGAGGTAATCCAGGCTGTTCGTATCGGTGAGCACCTCGGCCACGCTCGGCGGGAGGGCGAAGCGGCCGTCTGGTGTCACCGTGAGGATGCCCGTCGCCGCCTGCTGTTCGAGCCATTCCCGCGCGTATCGGCGATCGCCGCCGGCGCGGGCGGTGAGCTCGGCCGCGTCGGCTGGGCCCGAGGCCAGCGCCGAGTACCAGCCGAGCCGGTCGCCCAGATGGATGGCCAGGATGTCGACCGTGCCGAGCGCCGCTTCGAACAATCGCTGCGCGAACTGCTCACTGGTCTGCTCCACTGCGCTCACTTGGGTCCTCCTGATTCGAGGCGGGCTGGAACAGCCTGCTGAAAGAAGAACGGACAAGGAAACGTCGCGGTTCACCGCCCGCCCAACGATTCGATCTCACCGCGGTCGATTGCCGCCTGTTTGCGACAGATTGAGCGGAGTTCTGAGAGTCGGAGTCGTCAGGAGGCCTGAGCTCATTTCTCGGACCAGTCGCTTGCGCTGCTGTCGTCCCCGCTGCAGCCAACTAAGGCGTATCGAACAGGGGTGCACCGGGTTCCACGACTGTGTCGATCGTGTCGGGATTGATGGAGTTCTTCGGGGAATCCATTACGACGATCGGGCAGATGATCGGGTTGCCGGTGGCGGCGATCTCGGTGGGGTCGAAGGTGACGATGGGGGTGCCGGTCTCGACGGTTTCGCCTTCGGTGGCGTGGAGGGTGAAGCCTTCGCCTTTGAGTTTCACCGTGTCGATGCCGAGGTGGACCAGGACACCGACGCCGCCGCCGAAGACCACGAAGGCGTGGGGGTGGAGTTTGAGGAGCTTGCCGGTGATGGGGGCGGTGACGGTGAGGGGGCCTCGGGTGCGGTCGGGGTCGATGGCCACGCCGGAGCCGACCAGTTGATCGGCGAAGACCTGGTCGGGAACTTCCGACAGCGGGATGACGCGGCCGGCGAGTGGGGCGGTGACGTTCACAGAATGTCCCCGATGTCCTCGGCCAGGGTGTCGGCTTCGGGGCCGACGACGACCTGCACGACGGTGCCCGACTTGAGGACACCGTGGGCGCCTGCCGCCTTGAGCGCGGCCTCGTCGACCTTGGCGCCGTCGCGTACCTCGGTGCGCAAACGGGTGATGCACGCCTCGATCTCGACAATGTTCTCCGCGCCGCCCAGGCCCTGGACGATCGCTTCCGCTTTGGACATGTGTTCTCCCTTTCCGCGGTGGTAGCCGGTTCCAGTATGGGAGCCTCGGTTGTGCGCCACGTCATATTTCACGGTTGACATCCGACGGCCACCTGGTCAAACTGACAACTGGTTATGACCGGACAGTACCCGTCAGAGCCACTGGTTCACAACCGCTGGACGAAGAAGGTCGACATGACTGCCGTTACCGACAGCCCCAAGCAAGAATCCAAGACATTCGCGGGATTGCAGCGCCTGGGCCGCAGCCTGATGCTGCCCATCGCCGTGCTTCCCGCGGCGGGCATCCTGTTGCGTCTCGGCCAGGACGACCTACTCGGCCGCTTCTCCGCGCTGGAAAGCGCGGCGTCGGTGATCTCGGCGGCGGGCCAGGCGGTGTTCACCTGGTTGCCGCTGATCTTCGCCGTGGGCATCGCCATCGGCTGGGCCAAGAAGGCCGACGGGTCGACCGCACTGGCCGCCGTGGTCGGTTACATGGTGATCAACGGCGTGTTCGAGGCGATGTCGCCGATCGTGCTGGAAGGCAAGACCGACCCCAAGGGCGCGCAGGCTCTCATCAACTACGGCGTGCTCGGCGGCATCGTGATGGGTCTGCTCTCGGCGATCCTGTGGCAGCGGTTCTATCGCACGAAGCTGCCCGATTTCCTCGGGTTCTTCAACGGCAGACGACTGGTGCCCATCCTCACCGCCGTCACCGGTCTGGTGGTCGGTGTCGCGATGGCCTTCCTGTATCCGGCGTTCAACTCGGCGCTCACCTGGGTCGGTGAGGCGGTCGCGGACAATTCGGTAGTCGGTGGCGGTATCTACGGCGCGGCCAACCGGTTGCTGATTCCCACCGGACTGCACCACATTCTGAACTCCACGGTCTGGTTCCTCGTCGGCGATTACACCGATGCTTCCGGTCAGCTGGTGCGCGGCGATCTGAACCGCTTCTTCGCGGGTGACCCGAGCGCGGGCACCTTCATGACCGGCTTCTTCCCGATCATGATGTTCGCCCTGCCCGCCGCTGCCTTCGCCATCTGGCGCCATGCGCGGCCCTCGCAGAAGAAGCTGGTCGGCGGCATCATGCTCTCCACCGGGCTCACCGCGTTCGTCACCGGTATCACCGAGCCGCTCGAGTTCTCGTTCATGTTCGTGGCGTGGCCGCTGTACGTGGTGCACGCGATCCTGACCGGTACGTCGATGGCGCTGGTGAACGCGCTCGGCATCCACGACGGGTTCACCTTCTCGGCAGGCGCCATCGACTATCTGCTGAACTTCGGCAAGGCGACCGATGCGTGGCTGCTGATCCCGATCGGGCTCGGGTACGCGCTGGTGTACTACCTGCTGTTCAGCTTCGTGATCAAGAAGTGGAACCTGCGCACACCCGGCCGCGAGGCGGAGACCGATGAGGAGGTCTCCGGCGTGGCCGAGGCACAAGCCGAACCCGTAGCGGCGGACAGCGACGATACTCGAAACGATGGAACCGAGACGAAGCTGGACAAGAAGCCGGAAGGTGAGTGACGCCCGATGCCGGAACAGGTGATCCGTGGGCTCGGGGTCAGTCCCGGGGTGGTGTGTGCGCCGTGGCTGCGATTCGGTTCGCAGCTCGAGACCTCCGCGCAGGACCCGGTCGGCGGGCCACCCGACGAGGAACTGGCCCGGGTGAAGGCGGCGCTCGCGAGGGTGGCCGACGAAATGGCCGCCAGGGCGTCGCGCGTGGACGGTGTTGCGGCGGAGATCCTTTCGATGTCGGCGACGATGGCGCGTGACCCGGGCATCGTCGCCGCCGCCGAGAAGGAATTGAAAGCGGGAATGCCGACGGCGCACGCCGTGCATCTGGCGTTCGAGGGGTTCTGCGCCAAGCTCGAGGCGCTGGGCGGGTACATGGCCGAACGCGCGACCGATCTGCGCGATATCGGCGGGCGAACCATCGCGGTGCTGCTCGGTGAACCGATGCCGGGTATCCCCGAGCCGGGATTTCCGTTCGTGCTCGTCGCGCGCGATCTGGCGCCTGCCGACACGGCGATGCTCGGCGGCAGTGATGTGGTCGGCCTGCTCACCAGCGAAGGCGGGCCTACCAGTCACACCGCGATCCTGGCGAAATCGCTCGGCCTGCCCGCCGTAGTGAACTGCTCGCAGACCGACGCACTCGTCGACGGTGCACCGGTGCTGCTCGACGGCTCGACCGGTGAGGTGGTGATCGACCCGAGCCCTGAACGTCAGAAGGCGGCGGCAGAGCAAGCGGCCGCAGACAAGGCGCGGTTGGCGGCGGCCAGCGGGCCGGGGCGCACCGCCGACGGCACCCCGGTGCACCTGCTGGTCAATATCGGCACGGTCGACGACGCGGTGAAGGCGGCGCCGGTCGACAGCGAGGGTGTGGGCCTGTTCCGCACCGAATTCATGTACCTCGGCAAGGCCTCGGAGCCGACGCTGGACGAGCAGACCGCCTCTTACACAGCGGTTCTCGAACAGTTCGCGGGCCGCCGCGTGGTGGTGCGCACGCTCGACGCGGGCTCGGACAAACCGCTGCCGTTCCTCGATCTCGGGACCGAGGAGAATCCGGCGCTCGGCGTGCGTGGGTTGCGGATCGGGTCGGTGTTCCCGGAGACACTGGCCACCCAGCTCACCGCGCTGGCTCGTGCGGGTGAGGCGACCGGCGCCGATCTGTGGGTGATGGCGCCGATGGTCGCCACCGCCGACGAGGCCGCCGGATTCGCGGCGCTGGCAAGGGAATCCGGGGTGCGCAAAGTCGGGGCGATGATCGAGATTCCGGCGGCGGCATTGCGGGCGGCCGATCTGCTCGCGCACCTGGACTTCGTGAGCATCGGTACCAACGACCTCAGCCAGTACACCTGTGCGGCGGACCGGATGGCGGGCAGCCTCGCGCAGCTCCTCGATCCCTGGCAGCCCGCGGTGCTCGATTTGATCGCGATGGTCGGCGCGGCGGGAACGGCATCGGGCAAGTCCGTCGGTGTATGCGGTGAGGCGGCGTCGGATCCCCTGCTCGCCCCGGTGCTGGTCGGGCTCGGGGTGACGAGCCTGTCGATGTCGGTACCTGCCCTGCCCGCCGTCCGAGCCGCCTTGGCGGGGATCGACATTCAACGTTGTCAGGAAGCAGCCGACGCGGCGTGCGCTGCGCGTGGGCCACAGACGGCACGTGAGGTGGTCGCGGCGATCGTTGGACGGGTATGAGGTGGTGACGGCGGGGTCGAGCGGCTCGGTGGTCGCGGCGGCTGCGCGCGGCGTGCGACGTTCGGCCGCCGACAGCGTGGTGGCAACCGTCCCCCTGGCAGCGGGGATTTCCCTGATCGGGCCTCCAGTTGCGACCAAGTCACCGGCAGGGCCGCCGCCTCCGGGCGGGGCGGGCGGGCCACAGGCAGCAACGGTGCCACCGGTCGAACCTGCAGCGGCGGTAGCCGCCGGGCCATCAGTAGCAACGACTTCGCCCGGGCAACCGTTCGTAGGCGTGGCGGACATGCCACCAGTGGCAATGCTGTCACCGATCGGACCACCAACGGTCGCGGGACAACCGCCCGCGGTCATGGCGGGCACGCTCCCGGCAGCAACGGTGCCACCGGCCAGGCGGCCAGCGGCGGTTGTGGCAGCCGAACCAGTGGCAACTGCGTCACCGGCCGGGACGCCACCTTCGGTCGTGGCGACCATGTCCCCGGCAGTAACGATGCCATCGGCCGGGGCGCCGGCCGCGGTCGTGGCAGCCGAGC
Organism: Nocardia sp. GTS18; assembly: GCF_013839555.1. Classification (NCBI taxonomy): domain Bacteria; kingdom Bacillati; phylum Actinomycetota; class Actinomycetes; order Mycobacteriales; family Nocardiaceae; genus Nocardia; species Nocardia sp. GTS18. The sequence goes on from NZ_JACBIU010000009.1 coordinate 11,125, forward strand.
TTCCAGTAGCAAGGCTGTCCGCGATCGCGCAACCAGCGGTCGCGGGACACCCGCTCACGGTAGTGGCGGGCAAGTTCCCGGTAGTAACGGTGCAACCAGTCGAACCGTTGGCCGCGGCCCTGGCAGCCGAGCTTCCGGCAGCAAGGATTTCAGCGGTCGGGCCAGTGGCGGGGATGGTGGTCGGCGCATACCGGGCAGTGACGCTGCCAATGGTCGGGCCGCTGCCGGCGCGCTGGTCGATCATCGGCCCGCGGGGTGCGGCGGTTGTGGGCAGGCCGGTATCCGGCGGTATCGGGAGAGGGATAGGTGGGTCGGCATGACTGCCTTGCGGGGGTGTGTCGTCGGTGCGGGTGCGGGTGAAATTGCCGATGGTGTGGTCGAATTCGATGGGGCGACGATTACGTGGGTTGGTGAGGCAACGAGTTATCCACGCCCGCAGGAACTTCCAGAGGCTACAGATGACCTTGTGCTGCCCGGGTTGATCGACCTGCATTGCCACGGTGGGGCCGGGTTCGGGTTTCCCAATGCTGACGGGGCGGGCGCGCGGGTTGCGGCGGCGCATCATCGTGCGCACGGCACCACCGGGTTGCTCGGCAGCTTGGTGTCGGCGGCGCCGGAGGTGTTGGTCGAGCAGGCGGCGGTGCTGGCGGATCTGGTGGACGGCGGGGAACTGCTCGGGGTTCATCTCGAGGGGCCGTTCATCAATGCGGTGCGGTGTGGTGCGCAGGATCCGGCGGCCATCGTTGCCGGGGATCCGGTGCTGTTCGAGCGGATCTACCGGGCGTCGCGCGGGACCGTCCGGTCGATGACGCTGGCGCCGGAAACCGCGCACTTCGCCGAATTGCTCGCCGCGATGCGCGAATACGGTGTGCTGCCGAGCCTGGGGCATACCGATGCGGACGCGGCGACGACGTCGGCTCGGATCGCCGAGTGGGTCCACCCGCGCGGAACAACCGAGCCGGCATCCGCACGACGAAGCCCCGGTACGGCTCCGCGGCCCTCCGAAAGCTCCGGAGCGACCCGAACCGAAACCGGCGGGCCAGTGCGGGTCGGTGGCGAACCGATCACCGCCACCCACCTGTTCAACGGGATGCCCGAGTTGCATCATCGCAGGCCCGGACCGGCTGCCGCCTGCCTGGCCGCCGCCGGCCGCGGCGAGATGGTTGTCGAGCTGATCGCCGACGGTGTGCATCTGGCGCCCGAGACCGTCGCGATGGTGTTCGACACCGTCGGCGCCGACCAGATCGCCCTGGTGTCGGACGCGATGGCGGCCGCCGGGATGAGCGACGGTGATTACCGGCTCGGCGCCCTGGATGTGCAGGTGCGGCACGGGATCGCCCGGCTCGCCACCGAAGACGGTTCGCCGGGCGCTATCGCGGGCGGCACGGCGACACTGCTCGAGGTGGTGCGGTGGTCGGTCGAGCATGCGGGTATCCCCCTCGTCGATGCGGTCAGGGCTGCCACGCGCACGCCTGCGCGGGTGCTCGGACTCGAGGCCGAGCGCGGCACGTTGCGGGCGGGTGCACGGGCCGATGTGCTCGTGGTCGATCGGCAATGGCAGGTGCGGCGGGTGTTCGTCGCCGGAACGGAAGGAAGCTGATGGAAATCGTGATCCGCGCGGACGAACACGAAGTGGCCACCACGGTCGCCGATATCGTCGGCGGCTATGTGCGCCAGGGCAATGCGATCCTCGGCCTGGCCACCGGGTCGTCGCCGCTCGGCAGTTACCGGGAACTGGCGCGCCGCTACCGCGACGGCGATCTGGATTTCACCGCGGCCAGCGGATTTCTCCTCGACGAGTACGTCGGGCTGCCGAAAAGCCATCCGCAGTCGTATTTCTCGGTGATCCGGTCGGAATTCGTCGATCATGTGAACCTCGATCCTGCGCGTGTGTTGAGCCCGAACGGGGAGGCGGGCGACATCGCGGGCGAAGGCAGGCGTTATGACGCCGCGATCGCCGCCGCCGGCGGGGTGGACGTGCAGCTGCTCGGCATCGGCACCGACGGGCACATCGGTTTCAACGAGCCCGGTTCGTCGCTGACCTCACGGACCAGGGTGAAGACGCTCACCGAACAGACCCGCCGGGACAATGCCCGGTTCTTCGACGGCCCCGACGACGTCCCGCACCATGTCCTCACCCAGGGTCTCGGCACCATCTGCGAAGCCCGGCACTTGGTGATGATCGCCCTCGGCGCGGGGAAGGCCGATGCCATCGCGGCCGCCGCCGAGGGACCGCTGTCGGCATTCTGCCCGGCCTCGGTGATGCAGTGGCATCCGCATGTCACCGTGGTGATCGACGAAGCCGCCGCGAGCAAGCTGAAGCTGGCCGACTACTACAAATACGCCCTCGCGAACAAGCCTGTGTGGCAGTCGTTCTGAGGTCAGGCGCGTTCGGCCAGGATGCGTTCGGCTTCACCCGGGTCGCACTCGAAGGCGGCGCGCACGGCGGCCACCGCCTGTGCGTGTTCGCCCGCCGCGACGAGCCGGTCGATCTCGGCCCATTGCGCGGACGGCGCGGCCACCTCGGGGTCTAATCGGCGGTCGAGACGTTCCCACATGCGGGCGACCGTCGGGTCGTCGGCGAGCAATCCGCCGAGATGCGCTTTGAAGGTGGGGTGTTCGGTGCGGTACATGCCCATCCAGCTGGAGGCGGGTGGGCTCGCCTGGGCATTGGCCGTGCGGTCGGCGAGTTTGAGGATCACGGCGCGAGGGTGGGCGGCGATCTTGGTGTAGGCGTCCAGGTTTCGGGCCTTGCGGTCTGGACCCACCCCCGTAACCGCCCAGACGAGATCGAGAACCGCACGTCCGAAACGGGATTCGACCTCTTCGGCGGTGACCGGGGTGTCCTCGATGACGTCGTGGAGCCAAGCCGCCACCGCGAGATCGCCGCCGAAGCCGAAGTCGTCGAGGACGCCGCGCACGGCCGCGAGATGGGTGACGTACGGCCGCTCCCCATAACGCTGGTCACCGTGCGCCGCGACGGCGAATTCCCGTGCCTGCGCTTCGCGCTGATCGAACTCCATGCGACACCCCCGTGCTCGATTGCGATCCTGTTGCCCCGACCCTAGCCGAGGGCACCGACAAGTCGGGCCGATCAGCGCTGAGCGGTGCCGGGTGCGGGTTTCACACAGGTGAGAATGCCGGTCTGATAACGGCTCTGGGTGTAGCCGAGCTCGGTGAATCCGATGGCGGCCAGCTGCTCGCGGTAGCGGCGGATATCGACAGCGTCGAAGCCGCCGAACATCGGTGCGAGCAATCGGCGCATCCGTGGCGACGGTGAGGCATCGGCGAGCAGCAACCGACCACCGGGACGCAGCACACGCCACATCTGCGCCAGCGCCTCCGCACGGTGTTGCTCCGGGATGTGATGCATGACGAAAGTGCTGGTCACCACATCGAATTCGGCATCGCCGAAAGGCAATCGCTGCGCGGGCCCCTGCTCGTAGCGGTGATGAGGAGTGCGATCGCGCCGCCGGTTGTCATCGATGGCAGCCGCCGACGGGTCGACACCGACAGCGGCACCGGTCGAGCCCGTGGCGATACCGAGCGTGCGGACGAGTTTCCCTGGGCCGCAGCCGATATCGAGCACACGGTCACCGGTACGGACACCTGCGGCTGTGACGAGCTCGGTGAGTAGCGCGCGATGCCTGCCGAGGAAGAACACGCTGGTGAATACGTTGTAGCGGCGCAGGCCCGCGATGAGCAGGCCGTCGCCGTCGTCGACGAACATGGGAGTGAGAAGCTGATTTCCTGTCATGAACCCATGGTCGGGCGAGGTCGTGGCCGCGACCAGGCGCAAGATATGGCGATCTGTCCGTTTCCGCACAGATCCGGGAAATCCGTCCGGGAGGCACGATGTCCGAGCACACCGATCGCCGCGTCCGGCGCACCCGCGACGCCCTGCACCGCGCGCTGATCGAGCTGATGATCGAGCGTGGCTACGAGCGGGTGACGGTGAGCGACATCATCGAACGCGCCGACGTGGGCCGGTCCACCTTCTACGCCCACTACCGGGGCAAAGACGACCTGCTGCTGGTGAGCTGCACCGAATTCCTGCGCCGCGAAATCGCGAACACCGCGGCCGGGGCCTCTCCGCTCGGCCGGCTGCGGGTGCTGTTCCAGCTCGCGGGCCGGTATCCCGAGGTGTACCGGCCGCTGGTCGGGCCCAAGGCGGCGACCACCGTGATCCATGCCTACCGGCGCGGATTGGCGGACCTGATCGCCGAACTGTTCGAAGAATGGCCGGCGACCACTGTCGCCTTCGTGTCCTGGGGACTGCTCGGCCTCACCGCGGAGATCATCGACCCGGCCGATCCGCTGCCTGCCGCGCGGGCATGGCAGCAGTTCGAGCAGCTGGTGGTGAACGGGATCAGTGGCGGCGCAGATCCGGCCACGGCGGACGGCGCAACAGGGCAAGCGCCAGGATCACGCCGGTGAGCAGACCGATCCACTCCCCCAGTTGGGCAATGCGATTGGCGTCGACCGCGGGTGACCAGTGCGCCCGGCCTTCGTGGATGACGAAGACACCGACGGGCTGCGCGGGCCTGCCGAAGCCGCCGCCGCGAGCGACGGTGATGACGGTGGCACCATCGGCCGTGTCGGTTGGCTCGCCGAAGACCGTCGGCAGTTCGGTGATCGCCTGTTCCAGTCGATCTCTGATCGTCATCCGGACCCCCGTTGGTGTCGATGCGGCAGTGCCGTCGAACATACGCGCGCTGGCCGACAGGTCGCGTTCATTCGGGCTGTCATGATGGGAACTGCCGCGCCCGGCGCCCGTCCGGGACGAGAGGAGCCGCGCCGATGACCCCCGATCCGGTCCTGTCCACCGCCTGGTCGCGCTCGCTCGGGCTGCGGGTCCCGATCGTGAACGCGCCGATGGGCGGCGCGGCGGGTGGACGGCTCGCGGCCGCAGTGTGCGAGACGGGTGGACTCGGCATGATCGGGATGGGCAGTGCAGGATCGGCGCAGGCACTGCGCCGCGAACTGAGCGAGGCAGGCGGCGCCCCGGTGGGGATCGGACTGGTCGACTGGGTACGCACACGCGAAGCCGACCTGCTCGACACCGCTCTCGCCGCCCGGCCACGTGCACTGTCGATCAGTTTCGGAACGGACTTCTCCTGGGTGCCCGAGGTACAAGCGGCGGGCATTCTCGCGATCACGCAGGTCTACGACGTGCCCGGCGCGCACCGAGCACAGGAGGCAGGCATCGACGTGATCGTCGCGCGCGGCAGCGAAGGCGGCGGGCACGGCGCCGACCGACTGGCGCTCATGCCGCTGCTCGACGCGGTCCTCGAGATCGCGAGCGTGCCGGTGCTGGCAGCAGGTGGCATCGGTTCCGGGCGGACGCTGGCCGCGGTGCTGTCCGCGGGCGCGTCGGGTGCGTGGCTCGGGACCTGTCTCGCACCCGCGGAGGAGTCGCTGCTCGGTGAGAACGCTCGGCGGGCCATGCTTGCCGCCGACTCCACCAGCACCGTGGTGACCACCGAATTCGACGAGGCACTCGACCTGCCGTGGCCGCCGATCTATCCGGCGCGGGTGCTGCGCAACGAATTCACCGATCCGTGGACCAGGGCCGAGGGCGACGAGAACCCGCCCGATGTCAACGATCTGCGCGCCGCCATTGCCGCCGACGACCCACGGATCGCGCCGGTCGACGCGGGGCAGGGCGTCGGGCTGGTCACGCATGTGGAACCGGTCGCCGAAACGATCGCGCGCCTCTGCGCTGAAGCCGCGGAACTGCTCACGGCAGACTGATCCTTGCGAAAATATGTTGACCGGTCTAGTTTTGTCTCGTGGGCGCAAAAGGAGCCGAAACCCGGTGCAAACTGATCAGGACCACTCGGTCACTGATCGAATCACGCGGCTACTTCGGCACCGGTCTGAAGCAGATCGTCGAGGACAGCGGAGCGCCACGCGGGTCGCTGTATTTCCACTTCCCCGGCGGCAAGGACGAACTGATCTCGGCGGCACTCACCGACAGCGGCACCGAGATGGCGCAGCTGATCCGCGCGATCGAGGCGGCCGACGCGCGAGAATTCGCCCACACCATGCTCCGGCTGCTCGGCGATCAGCTCGAGGCCTCCGACTGGACCATCGGCTGCCCGGTGGCGGCCGTGGCGCTGGATACCGCGTCGACCAATGACGCTGTGCGACAGACCTGTTCGGACACCTACCGCCTGTGGGAGGACGCCATCCGGGAGCGGCTGACCGCGTTAGGCCACCCCGAGCCCGAACGCCTCGCCACGGCGTCGCTCGCCCTGATCGAGGGCGGACTGGTGCTGGCCAGAGCGCACCGCGATCGTCGACCCCTCGATCAACTGGCCGACACCATCGACCTCCTCGTCTGACCCCGCGGCGCCCGCAGCGGGGTTCTCTTATGACCACAAAATATGCCAGTCGGTCTACTGAAAGTAGGACATCATGGTTCATACCGATTCGATCGTTTTCGGGGCTGCCGGATTCATCGGCCGCTCACTGGTCGCGGAACTACTGCGCACCGGGCACACCGTCACAGCCGCTGTGCGCGCCGGGAGTGAACGCCGCCTGTCCACATGGCTGGCCGAACAGGGCGTGGACACCGCAGACCTGACGATCACCACCACCGATATCGCCGAACCCGATCTCGCACTGGGCGACTCGATCGAAGGGGTACGCGATGTGTACAACGCGGCCGCGTTGATGAAGTTCGGGCTCGACGCCGACGTGGCCCGTCGGGTCAATCTCGACGGTGCGTTGCACGTGCTGGAATGGGCAGCGCGGCAGCCGGATCTGCGTCGTATCGTGCACATCACCGGATACCGCGCCGAGGCCGGACACACCGATTACCGTTCCGGCGCCTACGAGGCCTCGAAGGTCGAAGCCGATGCTGTGCTGCGAAAAGTGGCTGCTGACAAGAACATTCCGCTGACCTTCGCCAACCCGTCCAGCGTGGTCGGTCCGGGGCAGTACTTCGGGCCGGCCGACATGATCGACTTGCTGTGGCGCGGCAAGCTGCCCGTCCTGCCCGGGTCGGCCGACACGTTCATCCCGGTCGTCGACCTGGACTACCTCACCCGTTTCATCGTCGGCCTGCCCACCCTGCCCGACACAGCCGGACGTTCCTACCCGATCCTCGACGCCACGACGCCGAATCTTCCCGAGCTGATTCGACTCGTCGCCGACCACTTGCGTGTCCGCGCACCGCGCTTCACCGTCCCCGCCGAACTGTTGCGGCGGTTGCCCCGGGCGCTCACGGGGACCGATCCCGAGACGCTGTCGTTCGTCAGCAACGACCGATACGACACTTCCGCAGGCGACGAAGTCGCCGCACGGCTGGGAATCGAACAACCACCGGTGGGTGATCTACTGCGGGCCTACGCCGACCGGATCGTCGCCACTCGCAACGGAGCCGTCGAGGGGACGTCGGCTTCCGGTTTCCGAGCGGGAACGTGGCTCAGTGGTGACCACACCGAGCCTGATTATGTGCTGCTGCAAGGAATTCCGCTCGACAGCGATTCCTGGTCCGGTCTCGCCGACGCACTGGAAGGTTCGGTCCTCGCCGCGGATCTTCCGGGCCTCGGCCGCTCAGCCCCATCGGGGATGTCGACCGCCGAGTGGATCGACGACCTCCTCGCGCCGGTACACAGCACACCCGTGCTCGTGGGCCATTCACTCGGCGCCGGCGCGGCTGTCGAATACGCGCTCCGCCACCCGGACCGGGTTTCGCGACTGGTGCTGATCGCACCCTGGTTCCTCCAGTCCCAGCTGCCGTGGATCACCGCTTCGCCCGTCGCTGCCGCTGTCGCGAAGCGGCTTCCGGCCGCGAAACTCGCAGCGCACCTCGGCATTCCGAACGGTGCGGCGATCGAGTCGGCGGTCGCCGGCCTGCGGCGCAACGGAGTCGCCCAGCGAACGTTCGCGATCATGCGGTCGGTACGCCCGGACCGATACCGTGCCGACCTGGCCGCGCAACTCGCCGAGGTCCGGGTTCCGGTCGATATCGTCGTCGGTGCCGACGACCCGCTGACCCAACCGACCACCCACCGGGTCACCACCATCGCCGGTGCCGGGCACTACCCGCAGCTGACCCATCCCGACCAGGTCATCCGCGTGATCAAGGGCTCGGAAATGGCTGTCGCCCAGCGCCCTTAAGCAGGTAGTTCGACTCGCACGGCCGGATCGTTCAGCAGTGCCTGCCCGAGTTCGACGGTTTCGGCACCACGCCACCGCGCATGCCAGGTCGGCACACCACCGGACAGGTTCAGCTCGCGGGCGACGGTGAGCAACGGCAGCTCCACCCGCGCCGCCTCGACGGTGACGCGCGCATTGGTCGGCGTATGCGACCACACGTCGTCGACCACATCGGTGATGCGCACGCCCAGCCGGTGCCCGACAGCCAACCGCGCGTCCTGCCACAGCAGTCGGACCTGCGTTTCGGTGCGAACCGGGGCGATCCCCCGGCTCATCACCGTGGCGCGGCCGTCGGGTGCGATGTCGTAGAGCTCGAGCGCGACCGTCGCCTCGGGCGGGCCGGACAGCGTCAGGGATGCGGTGGGGCGGCCCGCCAGGTGCACCGGCTGGGTGAGCGGATCCGAGATGGACCAGATCTCCCGGTCGGCGCCGGGCAGCAGACCGCGATCGACGTAGGTTCCGGTGCGCAACTGGACCGTCGTGCGCCGCGTGTCGACCGGCGGCCACACGTCTTCGCTGCGCCACCCGCCGTCGAACTGGCCGACGGTGACCGGCGGGCCGGGCACCTCGACGTCGGCGCCGGCCACGTGCCGGTCCAGGAATGCGTACAGTTCGGCGGCGAAATGCGGTGTGCCGCACTTCTCCCGGCAATCGGAGTGGCCCCACTGTCCGAACCAGGCACGATGCTCGCCCGGGCCCCGCGCTTCCCAGGCCTCGATGACCCGGTCGGCGCGGGTATTGGCGTCGAGAAAGCCCTGACCGAGGAACAGCGGAGTGGTGTTGCCGCGCAGGTCCTCGACCATGTCGCGCTCCCGCCAGCCGGGGTCGGAGCCGTTGTGGTTCATGGTGAGCCCGAGGTAACTGTCAGTACAGGCCTGGGTCATCTGGACGGCGTTGGCCTTGTACTCGTCGCTGTCGGCCCAGTGTCCGGGGGTCGACGCGATGGCCAGGTGCTCGCCGCCTGCCATGTCGGCGGGGCGCACACCGTCTTCGGTCAGCGGTTTGCCACCGAACTTCCACGAGGTGCCCTGCATGTACAGGTACGAATACGGGTCGACGACCGGCGCGAACGCCGCGACCGCCGCGAGCCCCTTCGGCTTCTCGGCCAGCGCCATCATCCCGGTCCAGCCCTCATAGGAGGTGCCGACCATGCCGACCCGGCCGGTCGACCACGGCCTGCTCGCCGCCCACTCGACCGCCGCGACCACATCCGAGCGCTCCCCCGGCCCGCCGTAATCAGGGCAGCCGTTGGACCCGCCGAAGCCGCGCAAATCCACGATCACATAGGTGTACCCCGCGCGCAGCGCCCACTCGACCGGCAGATTCTCCGTCGACGGGCCACCACCCGGGCGCGGCACGCTCAGGTACGCCAGGTGCGCACGGTACGGACTCGCCGTCAGCAGAACAGGGGTGCGGGCGTCAGCCGCCAACCCGGCGGGCCGCAACACATCCGCGTGCAACCGAGTGCCATCGGCAGCGGTGAAATACTCCTGCGTCCAGCTGAACTCGACCTCGATCGGTGGCTCATCCGCCGACACCGGCGTCGCCGCGACACCGAACATCAACGCCACGCCGACCACGGCCCGAGCCACCACAACACCCCATCGCACCCGAGCACTATGACCGCTACCGCCCACCCCGTCCAGCCCCGACATCCGGGGGCGCACAATCGACCGGTCACCGGCGGCGGACCACCACAGACGAAAGTCCCCTCCGACGGTGCCGGAGGGGACTTTCGAACTGCGTACCAGCTGCGAACCGAAGGGCCGATCAGGCCCGTTCGCACAGGTCAGGTTTACACGTCGTAGTAGAGCTCGAACTCGTACGGGTGCGGACGCAGGTTCACCGGCGCGATTTCGTTGTCGCGCTTGAGCTGGATCCAGGTCTCGATCAGGTCCTCGGTGAAGACGTTGCCTTCGGTGAGGTAGTCGTGATCCTGCTCGAGGCGGTCGATGACCGTCGCGAGGCTGGTGGGGGCCTGCGGGATGTTCTTGGCCTCCTCGGGCGGCAGCTCGTAGAGGTCCTTGTCGACCGGAGCCAGCGGCTCGATCTTGTTCTTGATGCCGTCCAGGCCGGCCATCATCATGGCGGCGAAGGCCAGGTACGGGTTACCCGAGGAGTCGGGCGCGCGGAACTCGATGCGCTTGGCCTTCGGGTTGTTGCCCGTCACCGGGATACGCACGGCAGCCGAGCGGTTGCGCTGCGAGTACACCAGGTTGATGGGGGCCTCGTAGCCCGGCACCAGACGGTGGTAGGAGTTGACGGTCGGGTTGGTGAACGCCAGCAGCGACGGGGCGTGGTGCAGGATGCCGCCGATGTAGTGACGCGCCAGATCCGACAGGCCGCCGTAGCCGGCCTCGTCGTGGAACAGCGGCTTGCCGTCCTTCCACAGCGACTGGTGCACGTGCATGCCCGAGCCGTTGTCACCGAAGAGGGGCTTCGGCATGAAGGTGACAGACTTGCCTTCCTGCCACGCGGTGTTCTTCACGATGTACTTGAACAGCTGCAGGTCGTCCGCAGCGCCCAGCAGGGTGCCGAACTTGTAGTTGATCTCGGCCTGACCGGCGGTGCCGACCTCGTGGTGGCCGCGCTCGAGCTCGAAGCCCGCGTTCTGCAGGTTGGTCGAGATCTTGTCGCGCAGGTCGACGTAGTGGTCGTACGGGGCGACGGGGAAGTAACCGCCCTTGTTGCGGACCTTGTAGCCCAGGTTGCGGCTGCCGTCCGGGTTGAACTCCTTGCCGGTGTTCCACGAGCCCGAGATCGACTCGATCTCGTAGAACGAGCCGTTCATGCCCGAGCCGTAGCGGATGCCGTCGAAGATGTAGAACTCGGCCTCGGCACCGAAGTACGCGGTGTCGGCGATACCGGTCGAACGCAGGTACTCCTCCGCCTTGCGCGCGATGTTGCGCGGGTCGCGGGAGTAGGCCTCACGGGTGAACGGGTCGTGCACGAAGAAGTTCAGGTTGAGCGTCTTCGCGGCACGGAACGGGTCGATCCGGGCGGTGCTGAAGTCGGGGAGCAGGAGCATGTCCGACTCGTCGATCGACTGGAAGCCACGCACCGAGGAACCGTCGAACGCGAGACCCTCTTCGGCCAGGTCGGCGGTGAACGCCTTGGCCGGGATCGAGAAGTGCTGCTGGACGCCGGGAAGGTCCGAGAAACGGATATCGACGTACTCGATGTCCTGTTCCTTGATGTACTGGATGACCTCTTCGGCCGTGCTGAACGTCACTTGTTCTCCTTACGGATCGGTTCCCAGCCCGTCACGATGCGTGGGTTCGTCGCGACCTGACGTTATGGACGCGGTGTTTCCCTACAGTCAAGGCTGTGTTTCGCCAGTGTTACGCGCATGCCGGGCGACGGTGATGTCTGCCATCCGGGCGCGACCTGCACGCCCAATCCTGCCATCTCCACCCGCGCGCGCTCACGTGACCTCCGTCAATGCGGTCGGGAGCGGGTGCTGACCCGGCTCTATCCTGGAACTCATGGCGCGCATCACCGGCACATGGCTCTCGGGCAATCCCACCGAAGGCGACGACGAGACCTCGGGTTACCCCGGCGAGCTCTACGGGTTGCCTCGCGAGGGCGCGGGGTCGCTTGCCCCGACGTGGCGGCGGGTGGTCGCGCTGTTCGTCGACTGGTTCATCGCGGTGGGCATCGCGGCCGTCATCACCGGCAGTTTCGCGTCGTCGTCGGTGCCGCTGCTGGTGTGGTTCGTGATCGGTGTGCTCGCGGTGACGCTGTTCGGGTTCACCCCCGGCCAGTACTTCCTGCGGATGCGGGTGGCGCGCATCGATGCGCCCGTGCCGGTCGGGTTCGTGCGCGCGCTGGCCCGGCAGGTGCTGGTGTTCTTCGTGGTGCCCGCGCTGTTCACCGATGCCGACGGTCGCGGCATGCACGACCAGGCCACCGGCACCGCCCTGGTCAACGCCCGCTGATCGAGCGCGCGGCGTGCGGCGCGGCAATACGATCAGGCCGTGTCACTGAATCCGGCCCTACTGGCCGTACGTTTTCTCCTCGAACTGATCGCCATCACCTCGTTCGGAGTGTTCGGCTGGCGCGCCTTCGACTCCCCGTGGCGATATCTGCTCGTCGTGGTGCTGCCGGTCGCGGCGGCTGTGCTGTGGGGCACGCTCGCGGTCCCCGACGACCCGAGCCGCAGCGGTGACGCGCCGGTTGCCGTCCCCGGTCCGGTGCGGCTCGGCGTCGAGCTCGCTGTGCTCTTCGGCGGGGCCGCGGCGCTATGGGCAGCGGCGCTGCCCCGGTTGGCGCTGATCTCGGCGGCTGTTCTCGTCGGCTATCACCTGCTGTCCTACGACCGTGTCCTGTGGCTGCTGACCGGCCGCACGCCCCAGGCCTGAAAAAGCGGCGAGCCCGTCACCTTGCACGGTGACGGGCTCGCGACGGGGTGGATCAGCGGCGACGGATGGCGCGTTGCATGCCCTTCATCTTCGCGCCGGGGGGCATCGGGCCCTTCGGCATCGCGGGACCGCCGCTGCGGGAGCTGAGGGCCGAGAGCCTGCCCTCGATCTGGTCGATCCGCTTGACATCGATATTGCGCGGCAACTTGGTGAGGAACTTCTGCAGATCCTTGAGCGGGGTCTGCCCTTCCTCGTTGCCGACGATCACCTCGTAGATGGGGGTGTCACCGATGAGGCGCCCGGTGCGCTTCTTCTCCTGCGCGATGAGCGACTTGACCCGTTGCGGCGAACCCTCGGCGACGAAGATGACGCCCGGCAGACCGATCACGCGGTGCACCGCGTCGAGCTGGGTGGTCGCGGCCACGCCGTTGGCGACCCGCCATTTGCCCTGCAGGTTCTCCAGCACCCACGCCGCCGCACCCGCCTGGCCTTCGGCCTTGCGGTAGACGTTCTTCTGCACGCGCCGCCCGAAGATGATGAAGGCGAACAGCACACCGAGCAGCAGACCGAGCGGCAGCAGGAACCACTGCATGTCGAAGATCAGGCCGATGACGAAGAACACCACCGTCGTGGCCACGAGTGCGCCGATCATCAGCGGCAGCAGCGCCTTGTCTTCCTTGCGCTGCATGTTGAACGCCTGCCACAACTGCTGACGACGTTCGCGTGATGCCTGCTTACGGGCCGCTTTAGCCGCGGCCTTGGCTTCCTTCGACGGCTTGCCGCCCTTGCCTCCTGCCATGGTGTTCAGCTTAGATGCACCGTCGCGCGCCGGTCGGACCGCATGACACTCGCGACGATTCGCCGCACTTTCGGCCGCGTGTCCGGCGAGAATGGCGCAGGTGCGCCCGATCACCGACAACAGTGCCCACTCCCCCGTCACCGACGGTGCCGACGACGAGGCGGCCGAACGGCTGGCCGCGGCCCTGCGCTGCGCGACGGTCTCGACCGACGATCCCGCCCGCAGCGCCGACGCCGAGTTCGCCCGCCTGGCCGAGCACCTCGAGTCCGCGTTCCCGCTGACCCACGCCGAACTCGAGCTCACCCTGTTCGGCCGCAGCAGGCTCTACCGCTGGCCGGGCGTCGAGGAGGGTGTGTCGGCGATTCTGCTGGCCCATCAGGATGTGGTCCCGGCCGACGACCCACAACGCTGGACCCATCCGCCGTTCGCCGGTGTGGTCGACGACGAGTTCATCTGGGGCCGGGGCGCGATCGACGACAAGAGCCGGGTGCTCGCCGTTCTCGAGGCCGTCGAGTGGGCATTGCAGAACGGCATCCGGCCGAGCCGCACGGTCTACCTGGCCTTCGGCCACGACGAGGAGGTGTTCGGTGACGGCGGCGCGGTGCGCATGGCCGAGCACCTGCGCGATCTCGGCGTGCACGCGAATCTGCTGCTCGACGAGGGCGGTGTCATCACCGACGGCGTCGCCGACGGAGTGGACCGCCCGGTGGCCAGCATCATGCTCGGCGAGAAGGGCTACGCGACGGTGCGGCTCTCGGTGACCGAGACCGGTGGGCACTCCTCGATGCCCGGGCGCCAGACCGCGGTGGGCCGGTTGGCTCGCGCGGTGGCCCGGGTGCAGGACCGGCCGATGCCGTTGCGGTTGACGCCGGTGATCGCCGACATGCTCGCCCGGATGCGCGTGGCCCTGCCCGGGCCACGCCGCAAGCTGCTCGGGCTCACCGATTCCGAGGTGCTGTCGCGGCTCGCGGCACCACTGCTCACCCGGATCATGGCACTGGCTCCCAGCACGGAAGCGCTCGTGCGCACGACGACGGCACCCACGGTGATCGCGGGTGGGGTGAAGGCCAATGTGCTGCCGCAGAGCGCGGAGGCGCTGGTGAATTTCCGTATTCTGCCCGGTGATTCGGTCGCGGCCGTCCTCGCGCACTGCCGCCGGGTGATCGGCGACGACGGCGTGACGGTCGAGCTCGTCGGCCCCACGTCGGAACCGTCGCAGGTCAGCGGCGCCGGACCTGCCTACGACGTCATCGCCGACATCGCCACCGATTTGGTGCCGGGCATCGTGACGACGACCGGCCTGGTGCCCGGTGCGACCGACTCCCGCCACTACGACGATTTGGTCGAAACGCGCTGCAACTTCGCGCCGATTGTGCTCGACGCCAAAGACCTGGAACGTATCCACGGAACCGACGAGCGGATCTCACGGCTCAACTACGCTCGGCTGATCGAATTCAATCGGCGTCTGATCCAGTGGCTCGCGTCGAGCGACGCACCCGAGCAGGCCACGACCGGCCGGACAGCGCCCGAGCCGACAGGAACGCAGCAATGACAACCGAGACCGGTGACTTCGCGGGCAACGGCGGCCGAATCGTCTGGCGCGCATGGCGACCCGAGACACCGCGCGCGGTGGTGACGCTCGTGCACGGCGTGGCCGAACACTCCGGCCGTTACGAATACCTCGGCGCCGCGCTGGCCGAGGCCGGGTTCGCGGTGTACGCCCTCGACCATGTCGGGCACGGGCAGTCGGGCGGTCGTCGCGCCAACATCGATTCGATGGACGCCGCCGCCGACAATGTGGCGAGCCTGCTCGACCTCGCGAGCGCCGCCAACCCTGGGCTGCCGCGATTTGTGCTCGGGCATTCGATGGGCGCTCTCGTCGTGCTGCACCTGGCTACCCGCTCGCCCCTCGACGTGACCGGCGTGGTGGTATCGGCGCCGCCGCTCGACATCCCGCTCGGGAACCCGGTGCAGCGGGCCGCCGCACCACTGCTCACCCGGTTCGCCCCGAATCTCGGTGTGCTGAAACTGGATTCGTCGCAGATCAGCCGCGATCCCGACGTGGTTCGCGCCTACGACGACGACCCGCTGGTGTTCCGCGGCAAGTTGCCCGCCCGCACCGCCGTGGAAATCCTGCGTCACGCCGACCTGGTGAAACAACGCCTCGGCTCGCTCACCGCACCGCTGCTCGTACTGCACGGCACCGGCGACGTGATCGCCGCGCCGTCGAGCTCCGACGTACTCGAACGCGACGCGGGCTCGACCGACAAGACTGTGCGCCGCTACGCGGGCTACTACCACGAGGTCTTCAACGAACCCGAGCGCGACGAGGTGATCGGCGACGTCGTCGACTGGCTCACGACCCATATTACCGACAAGTAACTTGTCGGCTAGTAGACTCCGACCATGGGAAACACCACTCCGGGCGCCGTCGCCTTCATCCGTGCCAGCTGGCACAGCTCCATCGTCACCAAGGCACACGAGGGTTTCCTCGCCGAGTACGCCGGTCTGGGCTTCGACCCGGCGGTGGTCGAGGTGTTCGACGTGCCGGGTGCCTTCGAGATCCCGTTGCACGCCAAGCGCCTGGCCGCCACCGGCCGCTACGAGGCCGTCGTCGCGGCCGCCCTTGTCGTCGACGGCGGCATCTACCGCCACGACTTCGTCGCCTCGGCGGTCATCGACGGACTGATGCGGGTGCAGCTCGACACCGACGTGCCGGTGTTCTCGGTGGTGCTCACCCCGCATCACTTCCACGAGCACAGCGAGCACGTGGACTACTACACCAACCACTTCGTGACGAAGGGAGCCGAGGCCGCCCGCGCGGTGGCGAACACCCTCAGCTCCCTCCGATCGCTGCCGGTTTCCTGACCTACTGGAACTGAGTCCAGCAGGCCTGCTCGCCCTGCAGGACGCCGGTGCGGAAGGCCTCGAGGCGCTGATATCCGCTCGGCACCACCTTGCCGTCGACGTCGCCGGCGGCGAGGCCGTCGGCGAGCAGGCCGGAGACCGCTTCGTCGAGGTCACCCGCCGACAGTCGCGGATCACTGCCCGGCTCACTGAGTTTCGTGGTGAGCGCACCCGACAGGCAGGCCGTGCGAAGGCCGGCGGTGGCCGCGCCGGTCAGCGAGACCTTCCGATCCTGTTGCAGCGCAAGGGCGTAGCGGGAGACGAACACCACGGCGGCGTTGTAGTCGCCGGTGACGACCGCCGACAGCGGCTCCTCCTTACCGCTCGCGCCTTCTCCGGCCCGCTTGGCCATGGCGGGCACGTCGGTGCCGATGGTGTTGGACGACGGGCAGTACGAGACCGGTTCGGTCGTGGTCGTTTTCGCGCAGTTGCGGGTGACGCCGCTGTAGTCGAACTTCGGCACGTTCTGCACCGGCATCGACTTGCCGAGCTGGGTGGCGAGCGTGCTGAGCGTTTCCTGGTTCACCGGCAACTGCTTGTCGCGCTCGTCCTCCTCGAAGGTGACCGGCAGTCCCTCGCGGCGCTTGGCGATCTCGTCCTTGTCGATGGCCTTGCACGCCTTGGCGCCGTCGGTGTAACCCATCTGCACCGCGGTGACCCGCTCGAACGCCGAACCGTGGATGGCGTCGGGATCGTTGGGGTCGCGGTCGCGCACGGCGACGGTCGCGCCGAGGACCCCGTTGAGGCCGTCGGTGGTGTTGAGGGTGAAGTGCTTCGAATTGCCTTCGGCCACATGGCGGAGGAACACACCGGCCAGGCAGTCGGCCTGCTGTTCCTTCACCAGGCCGTCCATCAGGAACCCGCGCAGCAGGTCTGCCTGCGCCTGGATAGCGTGCCCGTACTCGTGGGCCAGCACCATCACCACCGACATCTCTTTGTACTTGTCGACCAGCAGCGGCAACAGCACCTCACGGTCCCAGCCGATGGTGTGGTCGAGCGGGCAGTAGGCCGCGTTGACCAGCTTGTAGGTACTGCCGAAGCAGAACTCCACCGACTCGGCCTCCGAGGCACGCGCCGACCACGAGATGTACTTCGAGGCGGGCTTGAAGTCGCCGCGGAAAGTCTTGGGATACTCCCCCTGCCAGTACTCTTCGATGTCGGCGATCGCGTTCATCGCGAGCTTGTCGA
Source organism: Nocardia sp. GTS18 (assembly GCF_013839555.1). NCBI lineage: Bacteria > Bacillati > Actinomycetota > Actinomycetes > Mycobacteriales > Nocardiaceae > Nocardia > Nocardia sp. GTS18. The sequence continues at coordinate 28,549 of NZ_JACBIU010000009.1, forward strand.
TGGCACCGTTGTCGGTGTTCTCGGCCTTCTTGTCGGTGTCGGGCACACCCGGGCGTGGGCCGCTCGGTCCCTCGCTCGAGGTCGCGCCCGCCACCTCCCACGGGTTGTCCTGCGTAGGTACCGCCTGGTCGCCGGCGACGGTGTTCGCCGTCGAGCAACCGGTGACCAGCACCCCCACGCTCATCAGTGCCGCGGCCACGGCCACGCCGAACCGATGTCTTCTCATACGCTGTCCTCCCCGGAAAATGACGCGGACACGAAGCCTCCGCTGTCGAGCGCTCACATGGTAATCCAGAAGTGTCAGCGGTCCATTCGGAGCGTGGCGAGCACAGCGCGGTGGTCGGTACCCGGAAGGGTCAGTGTACGAACGTCTTCGGCGACGCCACCGGCGACGAGCACGTAGTCGATACCGAGCAGCGGACCCCAGCGGCGGTCGGCGGGGTAGGTGAGCAGGATGCCGTCGCCGGTCTGGTCGGCGGCCGAGGCGAACGGGCCGTCGAGCAGTGCCCGGTAGGCCGAATGATTCTGGGTCGCATTGAAATCCGCGCCGACGATCGCGGGCGCGCTGGTGGCGGCGAGGATCTCGTCGACCCGGCGCATCTCGTTCGACCACGCCACGAAGTCGAGGTTCGGCGGCATCGGATGGAAGGCGAACACCGAGATCGGGCCGCGCTGCGGGTGTTCCATGGTCGCACCCAGGTTGCTCATCACGAATCCGTCGAATTTCCGGGTGTCGCGCAAGGGGTAGCGGCTGTAGATTCCGGTGCCGCCGCCGCCCGCGTGGGCCGCTTCGAGGTAGACGTGCGGAAGCTGCTCCTCCAGCCCGGCCGCGCGCAGCGCCGTGATCGCGTCGAAGGTCAGTTCCTCGACGGTGAGTAGGTCGACGTCGTTGTCACGCACCGTCGAGACCACCGCCTTCGGGTCGGCCTTGCCGAAGAGGATGTTCGACTGCAGCACAACCACTTCCGGCCCGTCGGCGGCGCGCGCCTCGGGAACGTAGGACGGCACGACCAGCGCGCCCGCCCCCACCAGCACCGCGGCCCCGACGGCGGCACTGCGCCAACCGCGCGCGAGCAGCAGCAACACCACCCCCACCACGGCGCCGAGCATCAGCCACATCGCCCCCGAAGCCAGCAAGACCAAAGATTTCTGCTGCCAGTTCCCGACGTGCAACACGATCCCGGCCACCGCCGCGATCACTGCGCCCCACCCCAGGACGAGCAGTGCTCGATCCATCCATTCACGCATCATGCGAGCAGCCTAAGCGGGCACGCATCGGGCCTCGCTGTGGTGCCTCTGAGGATTCTCTGAGGGGCATACACTGGCCGCCGAGAAGGAGGTGGCCGTGTACATCGAACAATTCAGTGCCGCCGGGCAGCTCACCGAGCAGGCCGTCGAGAACCTGATGACCGTCGCGACGAGCCGCACCCCCGCGATCACCATGACCGTCGGTACCCGGACCGTGCAGCTGCCGGTCCTGCCCGTCTGCTGGCCGGAACTCGACGTACGCGCGGGCACCCCGATCACCGTGGAAACGGCCGACCCCGATGCCCTGCGCGAGTTCGTCACGACCTTCCAGCGCGTGACCGGCGCACCGGACTAGAGGGGCATGCCCGCTTCGATCCAGTTGTAGGCTTGGATCTTTCGCGACGCCGGATCGTTGACGACCTGATTGATGAGGTCGTTGATCTGATCGGTCGACAGCGGATAACCGTAGTGTTCGGCCGCGCCCGCCGAGGCCCAGAGCGAAGCGAACAGGCCCGGCCCGCCCAGGATGTGGGTGAGCGCGTTGGCCACCTCGTCGACGGTATCGATGACGCCGTGCACCAGGGCGATCGCGATGTCCTCGTCACCGGGGACCGCACCGGGCGCCAGGGCACCGGACTGGACCGCCCGCTCGGCGAGCCACTCACGCGGGATCAGCGGGTTGGGGCCGATGGCGTCGCCGAGGTAGTAGCGCCATTCCCCGGGGTTGCCCTGGTCGAAGGCGTGGATGTAGAAGGTGCGGGTGAGCGCCCACAGCGCGATGTAGCGCAACGCGACCTGTTCGGGACTGAGTTCCACCACCTCGGGACCGCTCGCCCGGTCCTGCTCGAGCAGCGCCCACGAGTAGGTGAACCAGACCAGTTCGGAATTGCCGACCCAGGTGGCGGGCAGCCGTTCGGCCAGCGCGGCCACATCGGCGGCGGGACCGTCGAAGCCGGGGGCGCCGGACGCCTCGGCACGCAGGTTCTCCACGTAGCCGCGCAGGGCGTCGACGGAGGTGAACACCGCGTAGCCCAGCTGGGAGAAGCGGGTGAGGTCGGCGTCGGCCGGTTCGAGCAGCAGCACCACGGGCATCCCGACACCGGGCTGCAGGCCCTCGGGCCAGAACGCCTCCGCCACCGCGAGTTCGCGGCCGGTGATGGGGTCGGAGACCTCGCTGTCGAGCAGCGGGAAACCGAAGCCGTCGGCGACGAGGTCCTCCACGAGGGCGTTCACCTGGTCGACGGCCGGGTCGCCGACCGTCACACCGGCGACGCCGACCGTCAGCAGCGTCGGCCGGTGCAGGTTGCCCGTGCGCAGCTTCTCCAGGAACGTATCGGCCGCCCGCGACAGCTGCATGCGCCGCGCGCGCAGGAATTCGCGATAGTTCTCCACGCGCCAGAGGTTGGGGTCGGTGGGAATCCACTGCGAGGCGAGGACGCCCGGGTTGCGCCGCTCCATCTCCGCGAAGTAGTCGGCCGGTTCACGCTCGCCCACTTCGGCTTCCGAGCCGGGACTCAGGAAGCAGAAGTTGGCGATCGCATTGATCTCGTTGCGTTCGTAGCCGTATTCGCGCAGCAGGGTTTTGGGGAACAGGTAGTGCACCTGCACCGGGGTGCGGTCGCCGAACTGTTCGATGCCGAGTTCGGTTCCCGTGCCGAGATCGCGCGATCCGTCCACCCGGGTGAGCAGATACAGCAGCGGATAGAAACGCGAACCACGGGTTGCGCCTGCGAAGTCGTCGGCGCACAGGTCGAGCGAGCCGCCGCGCAGGCGTTCCAGCGAGGCGATCAGCGCGTCGATACCGCCGCGTTCGAGGGTGTCGTAGTCCTGCTGCAGAAAGGTCTCGGTCGACCCGCTGAAGCGGCCCCACAGCGCCGAATGGATGTACCAGTACAGCACCCGGTCGCGGTGCAGGTCGTTGTCGAACTGCCCGCCGTTGAGGAAAAGCAGCCGGGTGATGACCGGAATCGCGTAGCGGCCCATGAGGACTCGGTCGTGGTCGAGGCCGAGCCTGCCTGCGACGGTGTCGAGGAAGGTGTCGACCTGACGCGCCGACTCGCTCAGCGCCAGCTCGAATTCGGCGGGTTCGAGGTCGCCGAGCGCGTCGAAATGGGAGCGCCCGTTGCCGACCGCGATCACGTTGCGCAGCAGCCAGTCGAGGGTGAAGGTGTAGCCGTCCTTGTCCCAGCGGATCAGGTGATCGCGCAGGTTGCCGCGCGCCTGCGGCCACTGGGCGCACAGGGTGGCCAGCGCCAGGTCGCCCTTGGAGAGTTTGGTGCCGCCGGAGTTCACCCGGTTGAAGATGTCGACCACCTCGTCGACCGTGCGATCCGAGCCGGTGATGGTCTCGACATTGAACTCGCGGTGGGTGATCTCGCGCAGCTTGTTCAACCGGTCCAGGTACAGCGCCAGCGTTTCCGGCGACTCGTCGGGGAACCTGGACATGTAGTGCATCGGGCCGAGCGCGAACAGTTCGGTGACATCGATCCACGCCGGACTGATGTCACGACCTGGCACCTGGAACTCGAAAAGCTCACGCTCGACATCGAAATGGAGGCCGGTGAACGCGACGGCGTCGCCCTCGAAGAACGACGGCGCCTTCCCGCGCACGATGCCGTAGAGGGTGGTGATGCGCTGCTGGCCGTCGAGCAGCAGCTGCCGCAGGCCCGAGCCGGTGGCCGTGCCGCGCACCGCGATGTCGTCGGATCCTGTCTCCCACACCAGCAAGCCACCGACCGGGTAACCCAGGTACAGCGACCGCATGAGCCCACGCACCTGATCGCGGTTCCACACGTACCCGCGCTGGAACTCCGGCAGCAGCACGGCCCCGGAATCGATCTGGTCGAGCAGGGTGGACAGACGTGTCACGACAGCCTTTCGATCGCGTTCCTCCTAGCGGCGAACCGCCCCATCGTCGCACGGATCGTACCGACAGGCTCCGACATCCCAGCGCCCGAACAGGACTGGCAGGTCGAGTGCCGCGCTACCCGGTCCCGGCCACCGCGGCACGGAACTCCGCCGAGGCGTAGAACGGTGCGAGCCTGCGTCGCAACAGTGCGTCGAGATAGCCGCGTTCGTCGAGCTTTTCGAGCACCGACGGGCCGAAACGCAGTGCCTCCTCCATGATGTCGGCGCGGCTCACGCCGAGCTCGGCCAGGAGTTCGGTGAGCGCGGTGTCGCCGTACTTGTCGAAGACGTGGTCGATGCCCTCGTCGAGCAGGGCGTGGAAGTAGTCGGTGTCGCGGAAGGAGCGCCAGAACTCGAAGGCGAGCACGACGATGTCCTCGACGTCGTCGGCCGAGACCACTTCTCGGAAGGTGCCGACCGAATCGCCGACGTGCTTGCGCCAGGTCTCGCGGGCGGTGTCGATGAGTACCTCGTCGGCGTCGTTGCTGTTGCCGCGCAACACGAATCGCGCACCGGTGCGGGTGATGCGCCCGACGCCGTTCTCGATCACGGGCATCGCCGGTTCGGCCAGCCGCGACAGCGCACCACGTAGCGAGGCGGCCAGCCCGCCGCCCTCCACATGGCGCCCGTCGTCGACCGCGGTCACCACCGCGCGCTGCACGGCCTCCACGCAGGCGTCGACGGTGACGGGACTGTTCAGCACCATGCGCAGGACCCGGTGCGTCACCTCCATGCCCGCGATCGCGTCGACGAGGTCGTCGAAGTGGCGGGTGTCTACGACCTCGCCGACCTCGATCTCGTCGTTGACGCGATGGTTGTACAACCGCGCGGCCACCTCACCGACGAGTTCGGGGATGGCGCCCTCGACGGGGAACTGCACCGCGTACTTGTGCGCGACGGCCTTGATCTGCTCGCGGGTGACGGCCTCGGCCAGGGTGAGCACGTCGGCCTCGGCGAGCGCGCCGTCCACCTCCTCGGTGATCAGTTCGAGAAAACCCGCGGGATCGCGCAGCCGCTGCTTCTCGAAGGCCACGTGTGCGTCGAGTACCCGCATGGCGAGGTCGATGTCCATGGTGCCCAGATTGGCACACTTCGCGACGGTTGGTGAGGGAGGCCGAAGGATGACCGAAACCGCGTGCGACACGCCCGGGGATTTCCGCAGACTCCGCCCATACGGTGGTGTGATGCAGTCGGATGCGCGGTTTGCTGACGAGTGTGGCATACTTGGACGCTGAGACTGGGCTGATCGCAAGTGATCGCCGTGGCTCACCTACGGAAAAGACTTTTAAAAACATGACTCAAGGCACTGTTAAGTGGTTCAACGGCGAAAAGGGCTTCGGCTTCATCGCCCAAGACGGAGGCGGCCCCGACGTCTTCGTGCATTACTCGGCCATCGGCGGCTCGGGCTTCAAGTCGCTCGAAGAGGGCCAGCGCGTGGAGTTCGAGGTCGGTCAGGGCCAGAAGGGCCCCCAGGCTCAGGACGTCCGCGCCATCTGATTTCGGCGTGATGCTGTAGAAAGGCCCCGCACCACTGGTGCGGGGCCTTTCTCATGTCCTCATACCCCGAAGACCCGCTCGACGACGGCCCTGGCCCGGCGCGTGATGCGCAGGTAGTTGTCGAGGAATTCACTGCCGTCGTCGTTGGGCCAGCCGGCCACGCGCGCCACCGCCGACAGCAGTCGGCCTGGACCGGGCAGCTGATCGGTCGGCTTGCCCTTCACCAGCACGAGCGCGTTGCGGGCCGCCGTCGCCGTGAGCCACGATTCCCGCAGCAGCGCAACGTCTTCCGGCTCGAGGATGCCCTCGGCTTCGATCACGTCGAGCGACTGCAGTGTCGAGGTGTTGTGCAGGCCGGGCACCTCGTGGGCGTGCCGCAGCTGCAGTAGTTGCACCGTCCACTCGATATCGGCCAGGCCACCGCGACCGAGTTTGGTGTGGGTGGCGGGGTTGGCGCCGCGCGGCAGACGCTCGGAATCCACGCGCGCCTTGATACGGCGGATCTCGCGCACCGCCTCGGGCGACACCCCGCCTGCCGGGTAGCGCACCGGATCGATGACGTGCAGGAATCGCACACCCAGGTCCTGATCCCCCGCCACCTGGTGTGCGCGCAGCAGCGCCTGCACCTCCCACGACTGAGCCCACTGGGCGTAGTAGGCCTGATAGGCCGCGAGTGTGCGAACCAGGGCGCCCTGACGCCCCTCGGGGCGCAAGCCCGCATCGACCTGCAGCGGCGGGTCGACACTGGGGGCACCGAGCAGCCGCTGCACGTTCTCCGCGACATTGGTCGCCCACTTCACCGCGGTCGTCTCGTCTTCGCCGGGGCGTGGATCGCACACGAACAGCACGTCGGCGTCGGAACCGTAGCCGAGTTCCTTACCGCCGAGCCTGCCCATGCCGATCACCGCGATGTCGGCGGGCGCGGGGGCGCCACGCTCGGCTTCCGAGGCCCGGATGACAGCGCTGAGCGCCGCCTCGAGCACGGCCACCCAGACCGACGACAGCGCCGCGCACACCTGCGGCACGTCGAGCATGCCGAGCAGGTCGGCCGAGGAGACCCTGGCCAGTTCGTGCCTGCGCAGCGAACGAGCCGCCGCCACAGCGCGTTTCGGGTCGTCGTAGCGGGCGGCGGCGGTCTGGATGCCGCGCGCCACGTCCTCGGGTTGCGGTCCGAGCAGCTGTGGCCCGCCGGGGCCGTCGGCGTACATGCGGATGGTCTCGGGGGCGTTGATGAGCAGATCGGGCAGGTACTCCGAGGAGCCGAGCACGATCATCAACCGCTGGGCGATGGCGCCCTCGTCGCGCAGTTCACGCAGGAACCAGATCTGGTCGTCGAGCCCCTCCGACACCCGGCGGTACGCGAGCAGGCCCGCGTCGGGATTCGGTGTGTCACCGAGCCATTCGAGCAGTGTCGGCAGCAGCAGCGCCTGGATCCGGCCCTTACGCGACACTCCACCGGTGAGCGCCTTGAGGTGCCCGAGCGCGTTCTCCGGGGCGGCGTAACCGAGGGCGGCGAGCTGGCGCACGGCGGCGTCGGGGCTCAGGCGGAGCGCGTCGGAATCCATCCGGGCCACCGCGTCGAGCAGCGGCCGGTAGAAGAGCTTGGCGTGCAGGCGGCGCACCCGCACCGCGTTGCGGCGGATCTCGGTGTCGAGCACGCCGACCGCGTCCTGACGGCCGTCGGGCCGGATGTGGGCGGCGCGCGCCAGCCAGCGCATGCCTTCCTCGTCGTCGGCGGCGGGCAGGGTGTGTGTTCGTTTCAGCCGCTGCAGTTGCAGGCGGTGCTCGAGCAGGCGGAGGAATTCGTAGGAGGCGGTGAGGTTGGCGGCGTCGTCGCGGCCGACGTACCCGCCCGCCGCGAGCGCGGTGAGCGCCTCGACGGTATTGGTGACGTGCAGCGAGTCGTCGACCCGCCCGTGCACCAATTGCAGTAGCTGCACGGCGAATTCGACATCTCGCAGGCTGCCCGCGCCGAGTTTGAGTTCGCGTTCGCGCAGGTCGGCGGGCACCAGGTCTTCCACCCGGCGGCGCATGGCCTGCACGTCGGCGACGAAGTCGGGGCGTTCGGAGGCGGCCCACACCATCGGCATGAGCGCGTCGCGGTACTGCTGTCCGAGTTCGAGATCACCGGTCATCGGCCGGTTCTTCAGCAGGGCCTGGAACTCCCAGGTGCGGGCCCAGCGCTTGTAGTAGGCCAGATGCGAATCGAGGGTGCGCACCAGCGCACCGGCCTTGCCCTCGGGGCGAAGCGCGGCGTCGACCTCGAAGAAGGCCGAACTCGCGACGCTCATCATCTCGGCGGCCAAGCGTGTGGCGGTGGCGTCGGCGGGCTCGGCGACGAAGACCACGTCCACATCGCTGACGTAATTCAGTTCGCGCGCACCGCATTTGCCCATCGCGATCACCGCGAGGCGCACCGGAACCTCGCCGTTCTTGCAGACCCGCGCCACCGACACCGACAGGGCGGCGGTGAGCGCGGCGTCGGCCAGATCCGACAGGTGCCTGCCGACCACTTGATACGGCGGCACCGGTTCGTTCTCGACGGTGGAGGCCAGGTCGATCGCGGCGAGGAGCATGAGCTGATCGCGATACCGGTCGCGCAGCAACGCGATCGACTCGGGACCGGAGATACCGGCCCGGAACAGCATGGGGCCCGCGTTGGGGCCGGTCTCGGGTTTCGCGTCGACGGCGTCGAGCAGGTCGGCGATCAGTTCGTCGCGATCCGGAAGCCGACTGGCGCGCAGCACTTTCCAGCGCTGCGGTACGGCAACGAGGTGATCGCCGAACGCCGTCGAGGAACCGAGCAGCGCGAACAGCCTGCCGCGCAGCGTCGTTTCCGAGCGGATCGCCGAATCGAGTTCGCCCCACTCGTTTCCGAGCGCTTCGCGCAACCGCACGAGGGTGGACAGGGCCAGATCGGCGTCGGGCGAACGTGACAGCGCCCAGAGCACGGGCACGCCGTCGACATTGTCCCAGCCGAGCTGGTGCAGGGAGTCCGCCGCGGTGGGTTCGAGTAACCCGAGCCGACCTACGCCGGGAACAGTGGAGCGGGCAGTCGGTGGCCGAACCATGCGTCAAAACTTACATGGTCCGGGCAACGACAGCGTCACGCCGGATCCCCCGGCGCAGGAATTACAGGCTGAGGTATTCCTTGAGCTCCCAGGGGGTGACCTGGCTGCGGTAGTCGGCCCATTCGCGGCGCTTGTTGCGCAGGAAGAAGTCGAAGACGTGCTCGCCGAGGGTCTCGGCGACCAGCTCCGAGCGCTCCATCGCCTGCAGTGCCTCGTCGAGGGTGCCCGGCAGCGAGCGGAAGCCCATCGCGCGGCGCTCGGCGTCGGTCAGCGACCACACGTCGTCCTCGGCCTCGGGCGGCAGGTTGTAGCCCTTCTCGATGCCGCGCAGACCGGCCGCGAGCAGCACCGCGAAGGTGAGGTAGGGGTTGCAGGCCGAATCGGGGCTACGGATCTCGACGCGCCGCGACGACGACTTGTTCGGCGTGTACATCGGCACGCGGACCAGCGCCGAGCGGTTCGAACGGCCCCAGGACGCGGCCGTGGGAGCCTCGCCGCCGTGGATGAGGCGCTTGTAGGAGTTGACCCACTGGTTGGTGATCGCGCTGATCTCCGGGGCGTGCTCGAGGATGCCCGCGATGAACGAGCGAGCGGTGCTCGACAGGTTGTTCGGGTCGTCCGGGTCGGCGAAGGCGTTGGACTCGCCCTCGAACAGGCTCATGTGGGTGTGCATGGCCGAACCGGGGTACTGGGAGAACGGCTTGGGCATGAACGTCGCGCGCACACCCTCGTCGATCGCCACCTCCTTGATGAGGTAGCGGAAGGTCATCACGTTGTCGGCCATGGATAGCGCGTCGGCGTACCGTAGGTCGATTTCCTGCTGACCCGGCGCGCCCTCGTGGTGGCTGAACTCCACGGAGATGCCCATCGACTCGAGCGCGTCGATGGCGTGGCGGCGGAAGTTGGGGGCCGAGTCGTGCACGGCCTGGTCGAAGAAGCCGCCGTTGTCGGCGGGCATCGGCTCGTAGCCGTCGCGGAGCTGGTTCTCCAGCAGGAAGAACTCGATCTCAGGGTGTACGTAGCAGCTGAAGCCCACGTCGGCGGCCTTGTTGAGCTGACGGCGCAGCACGTGGCGCGGGTCGGCCCACGACGGCGAACCGTCGGGCATGGTGATGTCGCAAAACATGCGCGCCGAATGCTGATGGCCCTTGGAGCTGGCCCAGGGCAGCACCTGGAAGGTCGACGGATCGGGCCGCGCGACCATGTCCGCCTCGGACACGCGCGCGAAGCCTTCGATGGCCGACCCGTCGAAGCCGATGCCCTCCTCGAAGGCGCCTTCGAGCTCGGCGGGGGCGATGGCGACGGACTTGAGGTAGCCCAGCACATCGGTGAACCAGAGACGTACGAAGCGGATGTCCCGCTCTTCGAGCGTCCGCAGCACGAATTCCTTCTGGCGATCCATACGGCGAGCGTAGGCACCCGGCGTTAAATCCGTGTTACATACGCCGACTCGTTTGCTATTACGTCACATCGTCCGCACTTCTCACGTGGCGTGACCGGGCGGTGTGCGCGGTCTCACCCGCCGCAGGTGAGTCCGGGCGTGGGCGTGGCGAGTTCGGTGAGGTAGGCGATGACGGCGTCGTCGAGGCACCGGTCACCGGCGACGAGGGCGGCGGTGTGCCGGTTGCCCCGGAAGGTGACGAGCGCGGCGCCGAGCTGCTCGGCCAGGTCGACACCGGCCTGGTACGGGGTGGCCGGGTCCTCGGTGGTGGAGACGACGACGATCTTCGCCACGCCGGGCGCCGATATCCGGTGCGGTTCGCTCGTGTTCGACACCGGCCACGACGCGCACAGTTCCAGGGGTGCCGCGCCGGTGCCCTTGCCGTCGTCGAGAAATGGTGCGGCCCTGCGGTATTCGGTGTCCTGGCGCGCGACGACCGCGGGGTCGGTGATGCGCGGGTCGTCGACGCAGCGGATGGCGTTGAAGGCGTCCTGGGTGTTGGCGTAGGTGCCGTCGGCGCGACGGCCGTCGTAGAGGTCGGCCAGTTGCAGCAGGGTGTCGCCCGTGCCGCCCTGCAGTTCGGTGAGGCCGCGGGTGAGCAGTGGCCACATCTCGTCGCTGTAGAGGGCCTGCTGGACGCCGGTGATGGCGTCGTTGTAGCTCAGGCCGCGCGGATCCTCGGTGCGGGCCGGGGCGGCTTGCAGCGGGTCGACGAGTTGCCGGAAGCGGGCCACCGCACCGGCCGGGTCGGTTCCGAGCGGGCAGTCGGCGCTGTTCGCGCAGTCGGCGGCGTAGGCGTCGAACACGCCCTGGAAGCCCGCCGCCTGGCGCAGCGACTCCTGCACGGGTTCCTGGGAGGAGTCGACGGCGCCGTCGAGGACCATCGCGCGCACGTTCTGCGGGTACTTCTCGGCGTAGGCGGCACCGAGGCGGGTGCCGTAGGAGTAGCCGAGGTAGGTCAGTTTCGCGTCACCGAGGGCCGAGCGCAGCACGTCCATGTCCTGGACGACTTCCCGGGTGCCGACATGGCCGAGCAGGTCGATGCCCGAGCGCTCAGCGCAACGGCCGGCGTATTCGCGGTTCTCGGCCTCGGCCTCGGCGATGCCCGCCGGGGTGTTGTCGGTGGGCGGTTCGGCGCGTTCGGCATCGGCTTCGGGCGGGGTCAGGCATACGATCGCGGGCAGCGAGGAGCCGACACCACGCGGATCGAAACCGATGCGGTCGAATCGTTCGGCCAGCTCTGTGCGGTGCCCGACGGTGACCATCGACAACCCGGAGACGCCGGGCCCGCCCGGATTCATCAGCAGCGACCCGATCTTGTCGCCCCTGGCCGGGATGCGCGACAACGCGATCTGCGCGGTCGGACCGTCGGGCCGGGCGTAATCGATCGGCACGGTGACGCGCGCGCACTGGGTGCTCGGCGGCAACCGTTCCTCCGGGCTGCCGAACTCCTCGCAGGAACCCCAGTCGATGCGCTGTTCGTAGAAATCGTTCAGCCCGGGGGGTGACGGCGGCAGCGGAGTGGGCGGGGTGGCGCTGTCGCTGCCGGATCCGCATCCGGTGGCGACCAGCGCGCAGATCGCGCCGAGAACAACGACGAGCCTGCCTCGCTGCACAGTTGGCCAACCTTTCCGCGCCGGGCGGCGCAACACGACGCACCCGAACGGGCTCGCCATCACGGTAACCGAAGCGCGGGTGTGACCGATCCCACCGGCCACGCCCTTAAAACGGTTCGGGGCGAGGTGGCACACTGGATGCGTCAGAAAAACCCGGGGACCCGCTACGGGCCTCGAGGAACCAGACGAAAGTAGGGACGATGATGTCCGTATCCGATGAGCAGAGCCCTGCCTACGGTGCCGCTCCCGCTACCACCTCCAAGCCTCGCCGCAAGACCCGCGTCCAGCATCTGCAGCAGATGAAGGCCGAGGGTGAGCGCTGGTCGATGCTGACCGCCTACGACTACTCCTCGGCCCGCCTGTTCGAGGAGGCGGGCATCCCTGTCCTGCTGGTCGGCGATTCCGCCGCCAACGTCGTCTACGGCTACGACACCACCGTGCCGATCACCGTGGACGAGCTGATCCCGCTGGTCCGTGGCGTGGTGCGCGGTGCGCCGCACGCCCTGGTCGTCGCCGACCTGCCGTTCGGCACCTACGAGTCCTCGCCCCAGCAGGCGCTGGCCACCGCCACCCGCTTCATGAAGGAGGGTGGCGCCCACGCGGTGAAGCTGGAGGGCGGCGAGCGGGTCGCCGAGCAGATCGCGCTCATCACCGCCGCGGGCATTCCCGTGATGGCCCACATCGGTTTCACCCCGCAGAGCGTGAACACACTCGGCGGTTTCCGGGTGCAGGGTCGCGGCGACGGTGCCGAGCAGCTCGTCGCCGACGCGATCGCGGTGCAGGAGGCCGGTGCCTTCTCCGTGGTGATGGAGATGGTGCCCGCCGAGCTGGCCGGTCAGGTCACCCGCAAGCTCACCATCCCGACCGTGGGAATCGGCGCCGGCGCCGATTGTGACGCCCAGGTGCTGGTCTGGCAGGACATGGCCGGCTACACCAGCGGCAAGACGGCCAAGTTCGTGAAGCGGTTCGGCAATGTGGGCGACGAATTGCGTTCCGCCGCAGCCGCTTACGCCGACGAGGTGCGCCAGGGCACCTTCCCCGGACCCGAACACAGCTTCTGATCCGCGCGCACCCGGCCTCGCCGTCCGGCGGGGTCGGGCAGCGGCGCGGCCGACGGCGAGATGGCAGACTCGGAGTCGAAACAGCCGACTCGAAGAGGTACGCATGCATCGCCGATGGAAGACCAGTCCCGGGCTCGTTGTCACTGGTGTTCTCGCCGCCGTGACCCTGACAGCCTGTGGCGGTGCGGAAGTCACGCCCAGCGGGTCCGCGACGACCACGACCGCCGGTGCCACCACCACCAAGACGGCGACGCCGAGCACCACGCTGGAGATCAGCGACTCCTCGGCGAGCCAGTTGTGCGACATGATCCGCCCGGAGCTGTCGAACTTCCGGGTGCAGGGCCCGACCCTCGGCCGGCTCGCGCTGAACACGATGGTGCACGAGTGGGCGCTGCGCAACGGCGGCATCAACGGGCACGTGCTGGCCGACAAGGCGATGATCGACCGGGTGACGACCGAGGCCTGCCCCGATGTGCGCACCGAAACGCTCACCGCACTCGACCTGCCCGACCTCGCCGCGGGATTGGCGTTCTGATGCGCGCCCTGTACCCCGAGATCGAACCGTTCGACAAAGGTCTCCTCGACGTCGGCGACGGCCAGTCGGTGTACTGGGAGGTCAGCGGCAACCCCGACGGCAAGCCGGTGGTGTTCGTGCACGGCGGCCCCGGCGGCGGCACAGGTCCGTTGCAACGCCGGTTCTTCGATCCGGCGGTGTACCGGATCGTGTTGTTCGATCAGCGCGGGTGCGGAAAGTCGGTGCCGCACATCGCCGACGGGGCGAGCCTCGAGTTCAACACCACACCGCACCTGATCGCCGACATGGAGGCACTGCGCGAGCACCTCGGTGTCGAACGCTGGCAGGTGTTCGGCGGGTCGTGGGGTTCCACCCTCGGCCTCGCCTATGCCCAGGCGCATCCGGAGCGGGTCACCGAGCTGGTGTTGCGCGGCATCTTCCTGTTGCGGCGCAAGGAGATCGACTGGTATTACAACGGCGCGGCGGGCAACATCTACCCCGCCGAGTGGGCGAAATTCCTGGCACCGGTGCCGCCCGAGGAGCGCGGGGACGACCTCGTCGAGGTATACCACCGGCTGCTGCATTCGCCGGATCCGGAGATCGCGCTCGGTGCCGCCGTCGCCTGGTCGACGTGGGAAGGCGCCACAAGTTCGCTACTGCCGCACCCGGATCGGGTCGCCGAGACCGGTGAGCCACGCTTCGCCCTCGCCTTCGCTCGCATCGAAAACCACTATTTCCGGCACGGCGGATTCCTCGACGAGGGACAGTTGCTGCGTGACATCCATCAGATCGCCGACATCCCCGGAGTGATCGTGCAGGGCCGCCACGACGTGGTGTGCCCCGCGGTGAGCGCCTGGGAACTGCACAACGCGTGGCCCGGCTCCACCCTGCACATCGTCGAGGACGCCGCGCACACCGCGCACGAGCCCGGCATCACCCACCACCTGGTCGAGGCGACCGACCTGTTCGGGAAGCGAGACTGACCCATGGCGATCGAAGCCGGACCCGCCGTCGTCGCGGCGCTGCGCGAGGACATCGACCGGCTGCTCGCCGCCGAACCCGATGTCCGCGCCGACGCCGAGGACTCGGTGCACCAGATGCGGGTGGCCACGCGCCGGTTGCGCAGCGTATTGCGTTCCTACCGCAAGCTTTTCGACAGCGACGCCGCCGCCGAGACGGTGACGGAGCTGAAGTGGCTCGCGGAACTGCTCGGGGTCGCCCGCGACGCGGAGGTTCGAGGTGAGCGGTTCGCGAAACTGCTCGACGGGTTCGGCGAGGTGCCTACCGAGGTCACCCGCCGCCTCGTCGGCGCCGCCGACGACGCCTACGCCCAGGCCCATGAGGAGATCCTCACCGCTCTCGACGGTAAGCGGTACGCGGCCCTGCGCGAGGTCCTCACCACGTGGCGCACCGATCCCCCGCTCGACGATTCCCTCGCCGGCGACGACGCGGACGACGTGTTCGCGCGCGTGCTCGGCCGCGACCGCAAACGCCTACGCAAACTGGTCTTCGCCGAGCCGAGCGCCACCCCCGCCGACCGCGTGGAACTGCTGCACGACATCCGCAAAGGCGCCAAGCGTTTACGCTATTCCTGCGAAGCTGCGGGCGAGGTTCTCGGCGCCGACGCCACCGACCTGGGCACCCGCGCCAAACGCCTGCAATCGGTCCTGGGCGACCACCGCGACGCCGTGGAATCCCGCGCAGCCATCCTCGCCGCCGCAGGCGATTCCACCGACGCCACCGTCTACGAACTCCTCGCCGACACCGAGGAAGCCGCGGCGGGCCGGGCCATCGCGGGTTATCCCGCTGCCGCGGCGTTCATCTCGACCGACTGACCACCGGCGAACCCGGCTGTCACTCACGACACCGGCCACGGCATGCCGAACTGAGTGTCGACCGAAAGGCTGTGCCGCCGTACAGGATCGATGCCCCATCGGTCGCAGCGGGTTCGAAAACGTCGGCAGCGCGTCGACCTCGACGCGCGCCAGGGCTCACTCGATGCCGGCGGGCGCGCCGTTCCCATCGGCGGTATAGGCGAATTCGATGGTTCTCGTCGTGGGATCGGCGGTACGCAGGCGCACCGAGACGCGTTCGCCTTCCGGTGGCTTGCCCGCGCAGCGCGCCAGGATCGGGGGTTCGGCGACGAAGATCTCCGCGTCGCGCGAACCGTTGGCCTCGCGCAGGACCAGGGCGGCGAAGTCGGTGCCGACGCGCGGGCCGAGGATGGTGGCCTCGGTGAGGTCGACGCACGCGCGGTCGACCTTGTTGGCGAGCGAATCGGTGCGGCGCAGGGTTTCCGCGGCAGGCGCCAGGCCGTCCAGCACCCACTGCGGTACCTCGGTGCCCGCGCAGTGCGCCAGGCAGATCTCGGTGGTGAAGCGGTCGGCCAGGCGGCGCAGCGGGGCGGTGACGTGAGCGTAGGGGGCGCCGATGGCGCTGTGGGTCAGCTGGTCGGCAGTGGGGTCGTCGAGGTCGGCGAGCAGGGTGTAGCCGGCGCCGCGCAGCAGGGTGGTCGCCTCCGACATCAGGACCAGCCCGGAGGGAGTGTTGGGGTCAAGGCCCGCCAGCATGCGGCCGACCGGCAGGTCGTCGGGCCAGGCGATGTCGAGGGCGGCGGCGGTGCGGCGCATCGAGGCGACGGCGGAGTCGGGCGGTGGCGGCATGGTGCGCAGCAGACCGAGCCGGGTCCCCTTGTGATCGAGCATGATTCGTGCCGCGCACATCCCGGTGAGCAGGGAGACCTGCTCGTTCCAGTCGTCGGCGGCGGTGCGCGGTTCCAGGTCGAGGCGCCAGTTGTCGCCGTGGCGCACCACGTCCTGGGCCGGCAGGCGCAGCGAGATCGCACCGCGCGCGAGACCGGCCTCGATCCGCAGCCGACCGAATTCGGGCAGCGCGGCCAGCGAGGGGTGCAGTGTTCCGGCGTCGGCGGCGGCCTGGACCTGCTGGTAGTCGAAGCGTTCACGGGAGCGCACCAGGGCACGCTCGACCGAAAAACGAAGGAGCGCGGCGTCGTTGTCGAGTTCGATGGTCCACAGCGCGACGGGCCGGTCGACACCGGGCAACAGGCTCGCGGTCCCCTCCGACAGCACGGGCGGATGCAGCGGCACGGTGCCGTCGGGGAGATAGAAGGTCTGGCCGCGTGATTCGGATTCGCGGGCAAGGGCACCGCCGGGCACGATCACCGCGCCGAGATCGGCGATGGCGTAGTGCAGGGTGAAACCGGTCGCGGTGCGTTCGAGGTGCAGCGCCTGGTCCAGATCCATGGCGCTCGGTGGGTCGATGGTCACCAGCTCGAGGTCGGTGCGGTCCACCCGGGTGCCCGCGAACGCGTCGACCGCGTCGCGGGCCTCGGAGACAGCCTCGGCCGGATAGTCCGAGGCCAGCCCGAATTCGGAACGGATGGCGCCGAAATCTACCGGCGCCGAGACGATCCGCTGATGGAGTTCCATCCTGGCAGCGTAGCGATTGTTACTGCAGTGCCAGCATGGTGCCGTTGAGCTGATCGAACGGGCCGTACACGGTGAAGGTGACCCGGCCACCCGGCACCGACGACGACACGGCGGCCGCCGCGTCGAGCGCCTGACCGAACGAGGCCGCCGACGGATGCGGCAGACCGGCCACGGTCCGGCCGAACTTGTTCTGGTGCACCCAGGCGGTATCGGCCGGGCTCAGGTCGACCTGGACCCCGCCGGGCAGCGGGGTCACCGCGACCGCACCCGCCGAACCGGCACCCATCGAGGTGAGCACCGCGGCGGCTCCGGCGATCAATGCACCGGCGACAATGGAACGAACTACCCGCATGGAAATGTGACCTGCTTCCGCGATCGATGTGTGAGCCCGCACAACGGGCCCTGCCGACGGGCAACACTCTATGACCTCGCTCACGTTCCCGACGAGTTCCCGCGCATATTCACCGCCCCGTCGCGCGTCTCGCACGAATTGTTACTGTGGCGACGGCACATCCGGCACAAGCCGGAAAAGTGTTGCACCCACGTCGATAAATGGGAGTTCCGAGCGTATGTCGTCGCTGATTTACGATTACCTGTTGCCGATCCTCGGGCCTGACCAGGCCACCTACTGGGCCCAGGTGCTGATGATCAACCCGGCCTGACTCACTGTCACACGAATCAACATGTCGCCTCCCGTTAACCTGACGGGAGGCGCCTTGTTTCCTGGGCCGCTAGCATCCCGCTGCGTGAGTAGAACTACCGCCGCCCTCGCGGCAGGCACCGCCGTCTTCGCCCTGCTTCTGACCGGTTGCGGCGAGGACTCGTCCACCGCCGCAGCCCCCGCAACCACCACCACCCCGGCCGTTCAGGTCGATCCCGGTAAGGCCGGCATGTTCGTGGTGAGCTATCGCAACGCTTTCCCGAAGCTGGCCGCCGACCGTGACGACCTAGCGGTGAGTGGGGTGCTCAACCAGACGTGCTCCGACATCAAGGCGGGCAAGGCCGAGGCCGACACCATCGCCGGAATCGTGAAGAGCTCGACCAACGGCTCCGTTTCGGCCACGGAGCAGGAAGCGCGCGCGGTCTACGACATGGCCAAGCTGATGTGCTGAAGTCCCCGGACAGACGAGGCGGCGGTCCCGTACGGGACCGCCGCCTTCGTCGTTTCCTGGGCGGGCGAGCCGGCCTGTAAGCCGGATCCTGTCCCCGGCTCGCGCCGGGGGGCGACCATCCATCTGGACACACCGTCGCCGGGTGCCTCGAGCGGTCCACCCGCAGGCTCGGGCGAGCAGCCCTCGAACACCTGCGCAGCCGCACCGTTGCCGGTGCGGCCTTCGACCTTGCTCCGGGCGGGGTTTACCTAGCCGCCCCGGTCACCCGGGGCGCTGGTGCGCTCTTACCGCACCGTTTCACCCTTACCGCACATTGCTGTGCGGCGGTTTGTTTTCTGTGGCACTGTCCCGCGGGTCACCCCGGGTTGCCGTTAACAACCGCCCTGCTCTGTGGAGTCCGGACTTTCCTCGGTGGCGGGCGGCGACACCGATGTGCCCGTTCCCGTCACCGCGGTCGCCCGGCCGACTCGTCCGCTCCGCCATGGTACTCGGTACGGTTATCAGTCATGGAACGTGTCGACGTCAGTTTCCCATCGGGTGACCAGCAATGCGCCGCATGGCTCTACCTCCCCGATGGTGCGCCGAGGCCGCGTCCGCTGGTGATCATGGGACACGGGCTGGGGGCGACCCGCGAGATGGGGTTGGATCGGTATGCGCGGCGGTTCGTCGCGGCGGGAATGGGGGTGCTGGCCTTCGACTATCGGCATTTCGGCGCCAGTGAGGGTGCGCCCCGCCAGGTGCTCAATATCGCCAGGCAGCGTCAGGACTGGAAGGCCGCGATCGCCTACGCGCGTAGCATCCGCGGCTTCGACGCCACCCGGATCGCGTTGTGGGGCACGTCTTTCGGTGGTGGGCACGTGCTTTCCGTCGCTCCCGACGACGACTACCTGGCGGCCGTGGTCGCCCAGGTGCCGTTCACCAGCGGCTGGGCGTCGGCGCGGGCGAAGGGACCGATCAGCCTGACCAAGGTGGCGACCGTCGCCATGACCGATCTGCTGTTGGGCCCGTTGCGCCGCAAGCCGATTCGCATCCGCCTGGCGGGCCGTAAACGCGCCGCCGCCCTGATGAGTGCTTCCGATGTGCCCGAAGGCTTCGGCAGGCTCGCCGAGGAGAGCTCGACCTACGACCCCAAAGTCGGTGCCCGCGTAGCTTTCTCCACCCTGTTCGACGCTCCCGGCCGACGCGCCAAGTCGCTGAAGGTCCCGGTGCTGTACACGATCGCCGAGAACGATTCCGTCGCACCGTCCGGCCCCACCCGCAAGGCGGCCGCACGCACCAAACACGCGGTGGTCAAGGAATACCCGGTCGGCCACTTCGACGTGTACTTCGACGACGTCTTCGAACAGGTCGTGCGCGACCAGACCGACTTCCTGGTGTCGATCCTGCGCCCCTGACAACGCATGAAAAGGGCGCAGCATCGTGATGATGCTGCGCCCCTGAGCGTTTCGTGCGGCGATCAGATCGGCTGGAAGCCCGCGCCGACCCCACCCGCGCGGTTCACCACATCGAGGATCACCTCGATCGGCTGGAAGTAGGCGGGCGAGTGGATCGGGTTGGCGCCGTTGGTGCACGGCACGTCGAAGTCCACGGGGCCGAGGCCGGTGAGCCTGCCCTGGTTCATGCCGACGAGCCGGTCACCGACAACGACCGGGCCACCGGAATCGCCCGGCTGCGAGCAGTACTGGTTGATCGAGTTGCCCTCGAGCTCACCCCACACCACACCGCAGCTGCGGCCGCTGGTCCGGCCGTCGGAGCACACGGTGGAGCCCGGTGCCGGTGCGGGGCCGAGGCCTGCCACGGTGGTCTGGCCGATCGTGCGCGTGGGCACCACCTTGGACGCATCCAGTTGCAGCACAGCGAAATCCAGGTAGTCGCCGTCGTCGGAGAAGGCGACGGTACCGATCACGCCCGCGTGCAGCGCCTGCTCGGCGCCGACCTTGGCACCGGTCGACGCGCAGTGCCCGGCGGTGAGACCGACCAGCCGGCCCGCGTTGTCGTGGCCGATGGCCGTGAGCGAACAGCCGGAGTTGTTGTCGAAGACGATGCCCGAACCGGCACCGAGCACCACGCTCGGATCAGCCGACACGCTGCCTACACCGGCAGACGTGGTGAGCGCCCCCGCGATGGCCGCCGCGAACGCCGCCATCCGTAGAAACTTCATCAAGTACCTTTCTCGACGGCCGCGACCGGCTATGCGTCGACGTGACGCGCATCGCGAACCCGGGCGACCGTACCGCGCCCGGGTGACACGGGGCCACCTCAGAGATAGGAAGTGTCGTTGACCAGGCGCACCGAAGCGCCACCGTCGGGATAGAACTCGGCGATACACAGCGACGCCAGGTCCAGATGCAACCGGTACAGCAGCGACGGGCCGACCCCGAGCGCCAGCTGCAGCAAGGTTTTGATGGGGGTGACGTGACTGACCACGACGACGTTCTCGCCGGGATATAGCGCCACCAGGTCGCGGCGCACACCCTCGATCCGTTCGCGCACCTGGTCGAAGCTCTCGCCACCGGGCGCGGGGATCGACGGATCGCCAAGCCAGTCCGCGTGCAGCGCCGGATCCCGCTGTGCCGCTTCGGCGAAGGTGAGTCCTTCCCACTGGCCGAAGTCGGTTTCGATGAGGCCGTCGAGAATGCGCAGGGGCACATCGAGTGCGGTGGCGGCGGCCTCGGCAGTCGAACGAGCCCGCTGCAACGGTGAGCTCACGACGGCGGCGATATCGCCTTTGGCGGCAAGCATTTTCGCGGCGCGGTCGGCCTGTTCGCGGCCGAGGTCGGTGAGGGGCGGGTTGCCGCGGCCGGAGTAGCGGCGTTGCACCGACAGCTCGGTTTGGCCGTGGCGCAACAAGAGCAGGCGGGTGGGACGGCCGATGGCGCCGGTCCAGCCCGGGGAATAGGTGGAAACCTTTTGGGCGGCAGGCGATTCCGTTTTGTCCGCGCCAGCGACGACGATCTGCTCACCTGTCGGCGTGACAGCCACCTGCTCGCCCGTCGGTGTGACAGCGGCCTTGTCGCCGGCCGGGGTCACGGTTACGCCCGAAGTAGTCGATGCTTCGTCGCCGGCGACGACGCTCGGCTCCACCTCAGCTGCGGCTCGATCATCCGCCGCGCCGAGGGCGACCTGATCTCCCGGTGCGTAGCCCGCGGCGAGCGACTCGCGGACGGTGCCGACGAGGGCGCCGTCGTCCATCGCCTCGTTCGCCAGCCGGTCGGCGTGGGAGTTCTCGGCGCGCGGGATCCAGGTGAAGCTCACGCGCTCGAAACCGGCCACCAACCGGCGTGCCTGTTCGGCGAGCGGAATCATGGAGGCGTGCTTGATCTTCCAGCGGCCCGACATCTGTTCGACGACGAGCTTGGAGTCCATGCGCACCGTCACCACCCGCGCACCGAGTTCGGTCGCGGCCTCCAAACCCGCGATCAGCCCACGGTATTCGGCCACATTGTTGGTGGTGACGCCGACGTATTCCTTGCGCTCGGCCAGCACGCGCACATGGTCGTCGGCGAAGACGACCGCGCCGTAACCGGCCGGGCCGGGATTGCCACGTGAACCACCGTCGGCCTCGACGATCACCTCACGCACACCAACCGGCCCAGCGGTCACAGTCCGGATTCCTTGGTGCGCACCATGATCGCGCCGCACTCGGGGCAGCGGACCACCGCATCCGGGGCGGCCTTGGCGATGCGCTGCATCTCACCGCGGTCGATCTCGATACGGCACGCACCGCAGCGGCGGGCCTGCAGCAGGGCGGCACCGACACCGTGGGCGGCGCGCTGCTTGTCGTAGACGGCGAGCAGTTCACCGGGGAACAGGCCGATCAGGGCGGCGCGGTCGTTCTCGCACCGTTGCTGCGCGACCTCGAGGTCGGCCATCGCCTCGTCGCGCAGGCGTTCGGCGTCGGCCAGGTCCTGGTCGGCCTTACTGAGCCGGGCACCGGCGTGGTCGTGGTCGGCGGCCATCGCCTCACGCTGCTCCATCACGGTCAGCAGTTCGTCCTCGAGGACGGCGCGACGGCGTTCCAGGCTGCCCAGTTCGTGCTGGAGTTCGGACAGCTGTTTGGCGGCGACGGAGCCCGCGGTGAGCATGGCGCGGTCGCGGTCCTCGCGCTTGCGCACCGCCTCGACCTCACCCTCGAGTTTGCGGATGTCACGATCCAGGTCGTCGATGCCGATCTCGACCGCGACCGCGGCGTCCTTGTAGCCGTTGCGCTCGGCCGCCAGCCGCGCGACCTCCTGCTGCTCGGGCAGCGCGGTGCGCCGGTGCGCGATCCGCGTCAGCTCGGCATCGACAGCGGCGAGCTGCAACAGCTTGGACTGGACCGACGGTTCGACATTCAACGGGCACGAACTCCTGAACACGGTGGACGGATGGATCGATCAACCGTACCGCGCCGCACGAGGCGAACACGCCATGACCCGGATCCGCGACCGAGCGGGGTGCGGTGACTCAGCCCGTGACCGTCCACGGATCCGTGCGAAGGGTCGACACGCGGGTGGTGAGGGCGGGCAGCGCCCGGGTGACGACGGATTCGGCCTGGGCGCACCACGGGAATTCGGTGGCCCAGTGGGCGGCGTCGACGAGGGCGGGGCCACCTCGGCGGAGGTGTTCGTCGACGGGGTGATGGCGCAGGTCGGAGGTGAGATAGGCGTCGACGCCCGCGCGGATGGCGGCGTCGAGGTAGGAGTCGCCCGCACCGCCGCAGACGGCCACCCGCTTGATCGTGCGGTCGGGGTCGCCCGCGGCCCGCACACCCCAGACGGTGCGCGGTAGACCGTTGCCCACGCGGGCGGTGAACTCGCGCAGTGTCTCGGGTTCGGCGAGTTCGCCGATGCGGCCGATGCCGAGGGACGACGGCAGGGGTGCGCGTTCGGTGACGTGGTAGGCCGGTTCCTCGTAGGGGTGGGCCGCGCGCAGGGCTGCGAGGACAGCGGTGCGCGCGGACGGCGCCGCGACGACCTCGATCGCGTCCTCGGTGACGGTCTCGACGGTTCCGACCGCGCCGATGGCCGGGTTCGCGCCGTCGACCGGCAGGAACTGGCCCGTACCGGAGGTGTACCAGGCCGCCTCGCGGTAGTCGCCGATCGCTCCCGCGCCTGCCGCGAACAGCGCCGACATCAAAGCGGCCGTGTGGGTCTGCGGCACCTGGATGACCCACTTGTCCATCGGGGCAACCGGTTTGGGGTCGAGCGGGCCCGTGACGGTGAGGCCGACGGCGGCGGCGAGCGCGTCGGAGACGCCGGGGTCGGCGGAATCTGCGTTGGTGTGCGCGGAGAACAGTGCGCAGTCGGAGCGGATCAACCGATGCAGCAGGGCGCCTTTCGGGGTATTCGCCGCCACGGTGTCGACGCCGCGCAGCAGCAGGGGGTGATGCACGACCAAAGCCTGTGCGCCCCAAGCGATCGCCTCGTCTACGACGGCGGCAGTGGCGTCTACGGCGAACAGCACCTTCGAAACCTGTTGCGCCGGATCACCACACACCAGGCCGACCGAATCCCACGATTCGGCCAGTTTCGGTGGGTACGCCGCGTCGAGCACCCCGATCAGTTCGGCCAGGTCGGTCACCGCCGCCTCCTTCGCTCCGCTGAGACCTGCGCCGTCGTGGGCAGGTTCGACATTCGTTCGCCCTGATCGCACAAGGCCCCCGTGAGGAATCGGCATCACCACAGCGCGGCCCGCAACCCGTCGATCAGCTGATCCACCTCGTCGCGGCCGCGCACGGCGACGCGCAAATAGTCGGGGCCCAGACCCGGGAAGGTGTCGGCGCGGCGGACGGCGATGCCTCGGTCGGCGAGATGCTTGCGGACCAGGGCGCCGTCCGTGACGCGCAGCAGCAGAAACGGGCCGGTGGCCGGGGTGTGCACGTCGATGCCGAGCGCGGTGAGACGGTCGATCATGGCGTCGCGGTCGGCGGCGATGCGCTGGGCGAGGTGGTGGGATTCGGCGACGGCGGCGGGTTCGGCGGTGGCACGGATCGCCTCGAGCTGCAGGGTGCCCAGCGGCCAGTGCGGGCGACCCTCGGTCAGCCGGGCCAGCACCTCGGGAGCACCGAGTACATATCCGCAGCGCAGACCGGCCAGCGCCCACGTCTTGGTGAGACTGCGCAGCACCAGGACGTCCGGTGCGCTCAGCCCGGCCAGCGACTCGAGTTCACCACTGATGCCCTTCGGACGTACCGCACCGGGGACTGCGTCGGCATCCGCACTCAGGGGCGCAGCGCCACCGGCCACTACACGCTGGGTCGCGGCGCCACCGACCTCGGGTCGTGCAGTCGACGAACCCGCCGACGCTCGGAGGTAGGCGACCGCGTCGGCAAAGGCTTCGTCTACGACGACGATGCGGCCGGGGCGGCGCAGGGCCTGGATGGTTTCGGCGGGGTGCAGGATCGAGGTGGGGTTGGTTGGGTTGCCCAGGACGACCAGGTCGGCTTCTTCCGGTACCTGGGCGGGGTCGAGGGTGTACGGACGTTCGAGGACGACGCGGGCCACCGGAACGCCTGCCTCACGCAAGGCCAGTTCCGGCTCGGTGAAGGACGGGTGGATGACGGCGGCGAGGCGGGGGCGCAGGCGGGGCAGCATCGCGAAGCCTTCGGCGGCGCCTGCCAGCAGCAGGACTTCGTCGGGGGTGCGGCCGTGGCGGGCGGCGACGGCCGTGCGGGCGGCGAGTTCCTCGCCTGCGTCGGGGTAGCGGCCGAGGTCGGTGAGGCGGGCGGTGAGGCGGTCGCGTAGCCAGGCCGGTGGGGCGGTGCCCTGGACGTTCACCGCGAAATCGAGCATGCCCGGGCGCGCTTCCACGTCGCCGTGGTGGCGCAGCATCGCGGGGTCGACCGAGTCCTCGAACACAACTGAACACCCTACGTGGCGCCGCCTCGGCCCTACCGGCGACAATGGGAGCCGTGGGAGAGCTGCACATGACCTTCGTCTGCACAGGGAACATCTGCCGGTCGCCGATGGCGGCGAAGATGTTCGAAGCGCATCTGTACCGTGCCGGTCTGGCGAACCGCGTGCGGGTGAGCAGCGCGGGCACCGGATCGTGGCATGTCGGCGACCCCGCCGACCCGCGCACCGCCGCGACCCTGCGCCACGCCGGGTACGCCGCCGAACACATCGCCGCCACATTCGGCGACGAACATCGCGACGCCGACCTGATCGTGGTGCTCGACACCAGCCACGACCGGGAACTCGCCCACCGAGGCGTCCCCACCGAACAGCGCAGACTGCTGCGCAGCTTCGACCCCGCCGCCGACGGAGTCGACGTGCCCGACCCGTACTACGGCGACCAGACCGACTTCGACCTGGTCCGCGACCAGATCGAGGCCGCTGTCCCCGGCCTGCTCGACTGGGTGCGGGCCGAACTCGAGGCCCGCGACCCGGCCGCCGCGCGACGCTGATGCGCAAACTCACCTTTCTGCTGCGACCGAGCTGGCTGATTCTGGCGCTCGTCGTAGTCGCGTTCGCCTACCTGTGTTTCACGATCCTCGCGCCTTGGCAGCTGAACAAGAACAGCAGCACCGAGCACCGTAATCAGTTGATCGCCGACTCGGTGCAGGCCGAGCCGGTGGCTGTTACCGACATCCTCGCCGGTGATCCCGGTACCCATACCGAGTGGCGGAAGGTGATCGCCACCGGGACCTTCCTGCCGGATTCGACGGTGCTCGTCCGGTTGCGCCACCTGGACGGTGCGCCGGGGTATGCGGTTCTCGCCGCGTTTCGGCTCGATGATGGTCGTACAGTGCTCGTCGACCGTGGTCTGGTCGCGGCTGTCGACGGGACGCGGCCGCCTGCGATTGCCGAACCGCCGGGTGGGACTCAGCGCATCGAAGCGCGGGTCCGTGCGTCCGAAGGGGTCGTCCCGGACAAAGTGCCGAGCACGCAGGACGGGTTCCGCCAGGTGTATACCGTCGACACCACTCAGGAATCCACTGTTCTCGGTATCCCGCTGACGGCAATCCCTACCGGGACCGATAAGGGTGGTTATCTTCAGCTTGCCGAGGGGCAGCCGGGGGCGTTCACGCCTGTTCCCCTTCCACAGCTGGATGCGGGGCCGTATCTGTCCTACGGCCTTCAATGGCTGGCCTTCGGTGTGATGGCTCCGCTCGGGCTCGGGTATTTCGTGTTCGCTGAAATGCGGGCTCGGCGGCGGGAGCGTGGAGAGGGTGGGCCCGAGGTGTCCGATCAGATTGCTTCGACTTCTGAGGAGAGCACTACGGAAGCGCGTCTCGCCGATCGGTACGGCCGCACTCGCTGACGCTCACCTGCGCAGCAATGCCAGCGTGGCGCTGACTGCTACGGCTCCGATCTGTACTGCTTCCGACATTCGGACGGCTCTGCGGAGATCTTCGGTTTCGGGGGCGCGTCCGGTTCCCAGTGTCGGGCGTAGTTCTGCTCCGTAGCGGTATTGGGTGCGGCCTCCGAGTCGGACTCCGAGAGCACCTGCCATCGATGCCTCGACGACTCCGGCGTTGGGGCTCGGGTGTTTGCGCGCGTCCTGCCGCCAGGCCTGCCAGGCCTCCCCGGGGTTGCCGCCCACGAGGGGGGCCAGCACCACTGTGAGCAGTCCGGTCAGTCGGGCGGGGACGAGATTCGCGATGTCATCGGTGCGGGCGGCTGCCCAACCGAAGCGTAGGTAGCGGTCGTTGCGGTAGCCGATCATCGCGTCGAGCGTGTTCACCGCTCGATATCCGAGCAGCCCGGGCACTCCGGCCACGGCACCCCACAGCAGCGGTGCGACGGTGGCGTCGGAGGTGTTCTCGGCGATGGATTCCAATGCGGCGCGGGCCAATCCGTCGGCGTCGAGGACCGAGGGGTCGCGTCCGCACAGCGAGGGCAGCAGTTCGCGGGCGGCGTCGATATCGCCGGCGTCGAGCCGGTCGGCCATGTCGTGGCCGGCCCGGGCCAGGCTGCGGCCGCCTAGAACGGTCCAGGTGGCGAGGGATGTCGCGAGCAGGCCGCCGCGCGCGGCTACCGCACCGAACGCGAGGACCGAGCCGACCGCAACGGTCTCGTGCAGGATTCCGGCGCGGTGGGTGTCGGCGTAGGTTCGCTGCTCCAATGCCGCTGCCGCCGTACCGAATCCGGCTACCGGATGCCAGCGGCGCGGGTCGGCGAAGACCCGGTCGAGTGCGAAACCGAGCAGCAGTCCCGCGGCGGTCGAAATCCCCTTGTGCACCGGGCGAGGTTAACCGGTGGGGCAGCGATGTCACACCGGATGCGTCTGCTTCGTCGTCTACATGACAGCATCCTGGGCGACCGCCCACTCTCGACCGAACGGCTGGCACGATGACCGACACCGCGAACCTCGACCGTGCGGAACTGGCGCGACGCTTCGAGGAGCACCGCGCCTACCTGCGCAGGCTCGCCTACAGCACCCTCGGCAGCCTGGCCGACGCCGAAGACGTGGTGCAGGAGGCGTGGTTGCGGCTGCAACGGCAGCACGAGGCGGGCAAGGCGGACGAGATCGACAATCTGCGCGCCTGGCTCACCACCGTGACGGGCAGGCTCGCCCTCGACCAGCTCGGGTCCGCGCGGGCCCGGCGCGAACAGTACATCGGCGAGTGGTTGCCGGAACCGGAGGTCAGCACCATGGACGATCCCGCCGACCGCATCTCCCAGGACGAACGGGTCACCACCGCACTGCTGGTCGTGCTCGAATCGCTCTCACCCGCCGAACGCACGGCCTTCGTACTCCAGGACGTGTTCGGGATGTCGGGCCCGGAGGTCGCCGAGGTGGTCGGGCGCACCCCGGCCGCGGTGCGTCAGCTGGCCTCGCGTGCGCGCAAGCACGTGGAGAGCGGCACGCCGCGATTCCCGGCGTCGCCCGCCGAACAGGAGAAGGTGGTTTCGGCGTTCGCCCTCGCCTGGCGCTCGGGTGACCTCAGTTCGCTGCTCGGCGTGCTGGACGAGAAGGTGGTGCTCACCGCCGACGGTGGCGGCAAGGTGCCCGCGATCCGCCAGCCCGTGCGCGGCGCCGAGCTCATCGCCAAGATGCTGCTCGGCTGGTACCACGCGCCGTCGGCGACGGATGCCTGGGGCCGTGCGGTGCTCGTCAACGGCACACCGGGGCTGGTGGTGTTCGACGGCAACCACATCGGTGTCTTCTCGTTCGTCGTCGACGACGGCCGCATCGTCGCCATCAACGTGGTCCGCAACCCCGACAAGCTGCGCGACCTGCCGACCGAGGGCGCACCCGACTGGTACATGGGTCGCGCCGAGGACTAGGCGCACACCTGCGCGACGTCACCTGCGAAGTCGTCGCTCCACTTCGCTGAGCGGATGGCTTGCACACACAGGGCTTTCCGGTCGCCGGGTCGTCACCTTTCCCGGCTACCGGGAAGATCCCTGTGGTACTTCCGGCCCGTCCGGTTCAGTAGTGGAAGGTGTCGCACGGAGTGGCCGGTCGGGCAATGTAGGGAGTCGATGGTGGGTTCGGAACGAATCGTGGTGGTGACCGGCGCCAGTCGCGGCGCGGGCAAAGGCATCGCGCTCGCGCTGGGGGAAACCGGGGCAACGGTCTACGTCACCGGGCGAACGCGCAACGAAGGCGATTCCCCACTGCCGGGCACAGTGTTCGCGACCGCCGAGGAGATCACCCGCCGCGGCGGCCACGGCGTGCCCGTAGTGCTCGACCATTCCGACGATGCCCAGGTCGAGTCCTTCTTCGCGGGTCTTCGCGACGAGCACGGACGGCTCGACATCCTGGTCAACAACGCTCTCGCGGTACCCGACGGCCTGACCGAGAAAGGGCCGTTCTGGGAAAAGCCGCTGACCTTGCTCGACCTGCTGGATGTAGGTATGCGCTCGAGCTACGTCGCCACCTACTACGCCGCACCGCTGCTGGTGGCCAATGGCGCGGGGTTGGTCGTGAACACGTCGTCGTTCGGCGGCACCTGCTACATGCACGGGCCCGCATACGGTGCGGGCAAGGCGGCGGTAGACAAGATGGCGCACGATATGGCCGTCGACTTCCGTCCGTGGAACGTGGCGGTCGTCTCGATCTGGATGGGTCTGCTCGCGACCGAGCGCACGCTGGCCGCGTTCGCCGCGAATCCAGCTGCCTACGACGGTCTTGCCGCGACAGCCGAATCGCCGGAATTCACCGGTCGTGTCATCGATGCCCTCGCGCGCGATCCCAAGTTGATGGACCGTACCGGCCGGGTGCTCATCGGCGCCGAGATCGCACAGGAACTCGGCGTCGAGGACACCCGGGGCCAGCAACCACCTTCGCACCGGCCATTCCTCGGTAACCCTCCGGTGTTCTCCGACGCGGTCGTCGACTGACCTCGCGAACCCGACCACTCGCTCATCACACCACACCCGGGCAGGCAACCGATGGATCTCGCACAACGCATCGACACCCTCGAACAGATCGAAGCGATCAAACAACTCAAGCACCGGTACTGGCGAGCCTGTGACAACAAGGACCCCAAGACGATGCGGGACTGCTTCATCCGGTCCGGCGCCGACCTAGATTACGGCCGTATCGGCACCTTCGACGACGCAGGCCCCTTGGTCGAGATCTTCACCCGCATCGCGTTGCACAAGGTCGACGGCAAACACGTCGTCCTCGACATGCATCACGGCATCCACCCCGACATCACCGTCACCGGGGAACGCACCGCGACAGGCCGATGGACCCTGCGATTCCGCCAGGTCAATCTGATCGACAACACCGAGTTCGTCTCGACGGGCGACTACGACGACGACTACGTGATCGAGGACGGCCGCTGGAAGATGTCACGCAGTCATTTCACGGAGCGCTGGTCGATCACCCGCCCGCTCCTGGCGGACTCCGTCATCACCGAGGGAATCTTCGCGGAGCCCTAGACCCCGAGCGAATACCCGTGCGCGGCGGCCACTTCCGCCGACAGCAACTTCCCGTCGACCGCGGTGAGCCCGGCCGACAAACCAGGGTCGGCGGTGCACGCCCCACGCCAGCCGTTGTCGGCGATGGCCAGCGCGTAGGGCAGGGTGGCGTTCGTGAGCGCGACGGTGGAGGTGTGCGGGACAGCGCCGGGCATGTTCGCGACACAGTAGAAGAGCGAATTCCCCACGGGGAAGGTGGGATTCGCGTGCGTCGTCGGGCGGGTCGACTCGAAGCAACCGCCCTGGTCGACGGCGATGTCGACGAGTACCGACCCCGGCCGCATCCGCGCGACCAGCTCGTCGGACACCAGCTTCGGCGCCTTGGCCCCTGGCACTAGCACCGACCCGATCACCAGATCGGCGGCGAGCACGGCCTTCTCGATCTCGAGGGCGTGCGAGGCCAGGGTGCCGACCCGCCCGGCGAACCGGGCGTCGAGTTCACGCAACCGGGCCAGATTCGTATCGAGCACGCTCACCCGCGCACCCATTCCCACCGCGACGCTCGCCGCGTTGGTGCCCGCCACGCCACCGCCGAGCACCACTACGTCGGCGGGCCGAACCCCGGGCACGCCGCCGAGCAGCACGCCTTCCCCACCCATCGGCGCCATCAGGTGATAGGCACCGACCTGGGCGCTGAGCTTGCCCGCCACCTCGCTCATCGGCGCGAGCAACGGCAACGAACCGTCGGCCGCCCGGACCGTCTCGTAGGCGATGGCGGTGATCCCCGACGACAGGATCGCGTCGGTACAGTCCTTCGACGCGGCCAGATGCAGATACGTGAACAGCACCTGCTCGCGCCGCATCAGCGAATACTCCTGCGCGATGGGTTCTTTCACCTTCAACACCAGGTCGGATTCGGCCCACACCTGGTCGGCGTCGACCGCGATCCGCGCACCGGCGGCCCGGTAGTCGTCGTCGGCGAAGCCCGAGCCGACGCCCGCACCCGCCTGCACGAGCACCTCGTGCCCGTGGGCGGCGAGCTCCGCGGCGCCGGCCGGAGTCAGTGCGACCCGGAATTCTTGCGGTTTGACCTCGGCCGGAACACCGGAAGTTACGCCCGTTGCCGTCATTCACCCAGACTAGATCCTGTTTCGACGGGCCGCAGTCGAATCCGAGGCGTGTCCGGACCCCTACCCGGCAGGCGCCGCGACCACCGGGCTCGACGTGGTCTCCGACGCGCCGGCCGTCGCGGATGTCGACGGCGGCTGTTCGGTCGTGGTCGCCGGTGGCGGCGTCGTGGTGACGGGTGCGGCGGTCGTGGTCGGCGGGTCGGTCTGCCCGCATTCGTTGCCGTGTCCGCACTGGTCGGTTCCGCAGAACCGCTCGCCCGGCGGGCACCCCGGCCCTGTCTCGCCGCACTCGCCCGGCCCGCAGCTGTCGGTACCGCATTCCGGCCCGGGCACACAGGTGTGCCCGGGCGGGATCTCGGCCTGCGCGGGCGGCGCTGCCGCTGGTTGCCCGGGCGCTTGCGGCGCCGGGGCGGCAGGACCACCGGCATCCTGGCCCGGTACGCCCGGGTCGGTCGCGGCAGCGGGTGCGCTCGTCGATGTCGCCGGCGTACTCGTCGGTGCCGACGTCGTCACGGTCACCGACGTGCTCGGTACCGGGGTCCCGTCGGCGCCGCCGCCTTCCGAGGAGCATCCACTCACCACGAGCACCGGGACGACGAGCGCCGACAGCAGGCGCGACATCGCACGCAACCGGATACCCGTCCATCTGTGCAGCAACACTGCGTTCTCCTCCGGACGAAGTCCCACGACTGTCGCGGCGACTCGAATTCTTATGGTCGCTAACGGTTTTCGCGTTACAGCGGGGAATCGAGCGTCAACGCGCCGACCCCGGGCCACAGCGCCCGAGAGTCGGTGCCGCGCTGCCCGCCGCGCCCGGTGCCGACGCGCAGCGCGATAATCGCCGCATGATCATCAAGGTGAGCGGGTTCGCGCCCGAGATCGACGAGTCAGCATGGATCGCGCCGAACGCGACCGTGATCGGACGGGTGCGCCTGGGCGCCGAGGTCGGCGTCTGGTACTCGGCGGTACTGCGCGGGGACCTCGAACAGATCACCGTCGGCGCCCGGACCAACATCCAGGACGGGTGCGTGCTGCACGCCGATCCCGGTTTCCCGCTCACCGTCGGTTCCGGTGTGTCGGTGGGGCACAACGCGATTCTGCACGGGTGCACCATCGGCGACGACGTGCTCGTCGGCATGGGCGCCACCGTGCTCAACGGCGCGGTGATCGGGGCGGGCACCCTCATCGCGGCCAACGCGCTCATCCCCGAGGGCGCCCAGATTCCGCCCGGGTCGCTGGTCGCCGGGGTGCCGGGCAAGGTGCGTCGCGAGCTCACCGAGGCACAGCAGGACGGCATCAAGCTCAACGCCGCTGTGTACCTACACAATCTCGCCACACATCGGGACGCCGAAGTGTTGTGACGCATCACACTGAGCAAATGACCAGTAGGGAAACCTGATAACATTTGCCCTGCGTATCGCGACCGGTCCACCGAGTCTTCAGGGTCGGCACCGGTACGCGGGGCAGGAGGTATCACGGTGGCATACGCGCAGGTAGGTGTGCACCGATCCGGGGGCAGGCTCAGCGTGGCCGATATCGCGGCACAACCAGGCGGTATCGAGGCACTTCAGTGCCGTGTTCACGAATTACGTTCCCGGGGTGTGCATTTCGCGGCGAACGCGATCGAGCAAGAGATGGTCGCGCTGGATCTCCCACCACGGGGATAATGGGCTGATGCCCACTGTCTCGACCATCCTCGCGCGGATCCTGGAAAAACCCGTCACCGACGGGGAGAAACTGCTCGACAGCGCACTGTCGGCGTTTCTGGATTTCGGGATCAAACGGACAAGCATGGGCGAGATAGCGCGCCGCGCCGGCATCAGCCCGGCCACCCTGTACCGACGCTTCGAGTCCAAGAACGACCTGGTCGAAGCGGTGGGCGTGCGTGAGGCGCAGCGCTATGTCGGCGAGATCGATGAGCGGGTCCGCGCGGTCACCGAACCCGAAGACCGGCTGGTCGAGATCTTCGTCGCCTTCGTCACGACCATCGCGGGCAACGAACTGCTGCGGCGGTTGCTCGGCACCGAGCCGGAGATGATCCTGCCCAAACTCACCACCGACGCCGGTCCCATCCTGGCGGTGGGGCGCGAATACCTCGCCGACAAGCTGCGTGAGGTGCAGGCGGGCTCCCCCAACTTCGACCCCGACCTGGTCGCCGAGATCATGGCCCGGCTCGCCTTGTCGCTGGCACTGACACCCGACGGGCTGATCCCGCTGGACGACGCCGAAGCCGGGCGTGAATTCGCCCGCCGCACCCTGCTGCCGATGGTCGGCATCCGTCCCACCTACTGAGCGGGCACCCCGAACGCCTCGGCGACTGCCTCGTCGACGGCGGCATCGGATACCGGCACACCGCCCTCCATGAGCTCGCGCACGCGACGCACGATCTCGACCGCGGCCGGGCTGCCCGGATCTGGCAAGGGCAGCCGGGCGACGTACTGGGTGATCCAGCGTCGCCTGCCCGAATACAGACGATTGCCGCAGACCGCGTCGTAGAACCGCAGGCCCAGCGCCGAATTCGCCACGCCCATCAGGAGATACGCCAAGTCGGTCGCGGACTTGCCTGCGTCGAGGTCGGTGAGCGAGATCCAGTAGCAGTCGCCGTTCACCACGGCACCGGAACGATCGAGGGCGAAGCGGGGCCGTTCGCTGATATCGGGGAAGACGAGTTTCGGCGCGCCCCACAGGTGTGGTCGTTGCGGTACCCAGATCTCGTACCACTTGCGGCCGCCGTCGAGAACATAGCGTCGACCGGACAGCGCCTCCTCATGGGTGCGCAGATACTCTGCTGCGCAGGGAAATTCGGCCAGATCGACCGGGGTGCGCCGTGTTTGCCGCAGGTCGTAGGGGTAAAGCACTCTGGTGCCACGATCCTTCTTGATCTGCCACCGTTCGAGGTCGTGGTGAGTGATCAAGGGCTGCAGCAGTTCTCGTTCGGGCGTCGGGTCGAGGTCGTCCCAGCGGTCGGAGATGAACACCCGATCGGCGGTCGTCTTGATACCCACCCGGATTCGCGCCGTCTCGCCGAAGGTGTGCCAGGTTCGGTCGGCGATCTTGTCGAGCCAACGGTCGACGGCCGGGCGCGACATCCGCCAGACCGTCTCCCCGTGCGGACGTTCGTGATCACTGATCACCTGGCCGGCCGACGGCCCGTTCGCCGCTTCCCGCCCCTGCGATGCCAACGTCCCCACTTCAACCGCGAATACGCGTCCCCCAGCACCGACCAGGCAGTCGGTCTCCCCGGCTAGCGCGTCGAACAGCTCTGTACCGCAGCCTGTTTCGTCGCCAGTTCGCTCATAGACGGAGACGTACCGGCAACCGGCCGAGCTCTCGGCAACGTTCGCCGGATCGCTTCGCTTCGCGAATCCGCCGGCGGACAGGGAATCTCTGGGCACGATCGCGGGCGCCGCAGCACCGCCCGCCGCAGTGCCGGACGCCGCAGCACCGCCTGCCGCAGTGCCCCCCGTCGCAGTGCTGGACGCCGAGGTGGAAGCTGCGGCATATGCGCGCGTTCCGCGGTTCTGATGCGCGTTGTCGGCGCCTACACCGCTCGCACCGTCACCGGCTGGGATCGTGTCTTCGCCGGGAAACACGCGGGCATGCGCGACGCTCGCGGCTGATCTGGTGGCGATGGTGATCGCGGGGAGGACGGCAGCGGAGAAGAGTTTGGTGTCGCCGAGGTCGTAGAGCTCGACCGGGGTCAGGTCGGCGGTCAGGATGCGGCGCAGGTTGGCACCCGCTCGGGTGGTGAGAAACCTGTTGGCACAGAGCAATCCGAGCACGCCACCCGGCGCGAGGAGACGCGGCGCCAAGGCAACGAAGGGATGCGTGAGATCGATACGCCCACGGAGCCCGAATTTTCGGCTGAGCAGTTGCGCGGTGGCCCCGCCGAGCTGCTGCGTGCGCACATACGGCGGGTTGCTGATGATCAGATCGAAGGAGCCCTTCGCCAGACGCGGCGCCTTCGCCAGGAAATCCCCTGCCCGGCAGTGGATCTCGACCCCCTCGGCCGCGGCCCGCGCCACCGTTTCACCGACGGCGGCACGGTCCAGGTCGTACCCGGTGAGCCGGACCGCGACACCCGGTGCGCACGACACCATCTCCCGATGCACCGCGAGCAGCAGCTCCCCGTCCCCACAGGCCGGGTCGAGCACCCGCAACTCGGCGCCGCACGGGGCGTACAGCAGCGCCCGGCGCGCCAGAAACCGCGCCAGCTCCGGCGGGGTGTAGTGCCTGCCGTGCCGTTTGCGCTCCTGCGCATCGCGGGACTGCAACGCCATGAGTCCGATTGTGCCCCGCCACGCCCCGATTGCGCGTCAGGCGCGGGCTGCCATCGCCCCCGGCCACAGTCGGCCGCCCCGAACCGGCGCAGCGTCGACGCCTCCTCGCCGCGTTGCGGGGAACCTGCGTGGGTTGCCACCGGCGTGAACCGCACTCGGCCCGACTGCGCGTCATCGATGGCTCTTCGTGCATGGTGTGACCCGGCCGCGCCCGTGGGAATCGGGTCAGGACCGGGGCGGGGACTCGCGGTAGGGTCGGCTCGCTATGTTGAAATTCCGCACCGCCGCGATCGCTGCGGCGGCTCTCGTTTTATTGCCCGTACCGGCGCAGGCGGATCCCGCCGAATACGCGCCGACCATGATCATCCTCGACGCCTCGGGCTCGATGGAACGCCCGGATCGCGGCGGGACCATGATGGACGCGGCCAAACAGGCGGTGCGCACCTTCGTGGATTCGGCGCCCGCGCAGGCCTCGGTCGGCCTCACCACCTACGGCACCGGCACCGGCAACACCGAGGCCGAGAAGACTCAGGGCTGTCGCGATGTGCAGGTGCTGCACCAGCCGAACACCCTGGACAAGGCCGCGCTCACCACCGCCGTCGACGGCATCCAGGCGCGCGGTTGGACGCCGATGGGCACCGCGCTGCGCCAGGCCGCCGACGCGCTGCCCGATTCGGGGCCGCGCTCCATCGTGCTGGTCTCCGACGGTGACGACACGTGCGCACCGCCCGACCCGTGCGAAGTCGCCGCCGAACTGAAGCGCGCGGGCGTCGATCTCGTCGTGCACGCGATCGGTTTCGCCGTCGACGACAAGGCCCGCGCTCAGCTCACCTGCATGGCTCAGGCGACCGGCGGCACATACACCGACGCCGCCGACGGCGCCGCCCTCGAACGCGTCCTGCCTCGCGTGAGTTCCACCGCCCTGCGTAGCTACCAGGCCACCGGAACACCCATCACCGGCTCCACCGAGTACGGTTCGGCGCCGGTGGCGAAGGTGGGCCAGTACCTCGACACGATCGGTCAGCACGAGAAGCGGTACTACGCCGTCGATGTGCCCGAGGGCGCCACCGCCCACTTCACCGGCATCGTGTCGTTTCCCCGCGCGAAGGACGTCTCGACCACCGAGGACATGAACGCCCTCGAACTGCGGGTGCGCGATCGCGAGGGCACCGATTGCGGGATGCGCGAACGCGAGCTCGAAACCCGCTCCAGCGACGGTGTCGCCCTCACCGTCGCCACCACGTTCGACGGCGCCGCCGAGGCAGGCGGCACCTGCAGTGGTGGCGGCCGCTACTACTTCGAGGTGAACTGGGACCTGGCCTCGACGGGTGCGCCCGCTCGCCTGCCGATGGAGATCCTGATCGGCATCGAACCAGGCGTCACCGACCCCGGGCCTGCGGCAACCCCGACACCCGTCACCTTCACCGACCCGGGCGGGCCGGTCCAGCCGGTGACCGGCGGTGGCTCGTTCACCGTCGCGGCGACCTTGCCCGGCAGCGGAAAGTTCGGTGACACACTGCAATCCGGTGAGTTCGTCTTCTACCGGGTCCGCCTGGACTGGGGACAGGGGCTGGCCTATCGCGTGCAGTTCGCCGAGACCGGCGGCGCGAACAACACCTCGGCGGCGAACGTGGAGACCGTGCTGTACTCGCCGCTCGGCCGTGAGATCGCCACCGACACCAACGCCTACACCGGCAGATCCAGTGCCGAGCTGTCGGTGGAGTCGGTTCCGGTCCGCTACACCAATCGCGAGCAGTCCGACTCCGCGGTGAAACAGCAGGCGATCGCGGGCTGGCACTATCTCGCGGTGAAGGTCGGCCAGCCCTCGGGCGCGGATGCGATGCCGCCGACGCCGGTGCAACTCGACGTCAGCGTCTCGGGCACTGCCGAACCCGGCCCGGCCTATCGCGGCGGCGGTGACGTGCTCGGCGAGCAGAGCCAGGACCAGCTGGTGACAGTGGACGGATCAACGGCCACCACCCGCCCGTGGACTCGGTACGCACTGGTGGGCGCGGGCATTGTGTTGCTCGTCGGTATCGGCGTCGCCGTGGTCGTGGTCGTGCGCCGCCGAGCCTGATCCCTCCCGGATCCCATCTCGCGCCCCCGCCGCGCCGGTCGGCGGCCATGACGGTCGGCCGCCGACGGACTCGCCGATCAGAACCCGCCCCCGCCCGAATCTTCGTGGCGCGGGCGGGTTCCGCGTTTCCGCCCCGACTGCTAAATTGGTCTCAAAATGAGACTAGTTCTCACGACCTACCGAGGGAGCCGCGCGATGGCGCCGACCGATCACCCCGATTTCGCCGCTCTACGGCGCCTGGCCGACGAACGCTGGACCTGCCGCCAGTTCAAACCCGATCAGGTCGACCGCGCCACGATCGAACAACTCCTCGCCCTCGGACAGCGCACCCCGTCGTGGTGCAACACCCAGCCCTGGCAGATCGTCGTAACCGCGGGCGACGGCACCGACCGGTTCCGCAAGGAACTGCTGGCCCACATCCAGACCGCCGCCAACACACCGGATTTCGAATTCCCGGCCGCCTACGAAGGCGTCTACCGTGAGCGGCGGCGCGCCTGCGGATTCCAGCTCTACGACAGCGTCGGCATCGTCAAAGGCGACCACGAGAAGACCATGCGTCAGATGGTCCGCAATTTCGAACTCTTCGACGCACCGCACGTCGCGATCGTCACCTCTGAGGCCGACCTCGGCGTGTACGGCGCCATCGACTGCGGGCTGTGGCTGGAGAACTTCCTGCTCGGCGCCCAGGCTCTCGGCCTCGGCGCCGCGCCGCAGGCGGCCCTCGCCTCCTACTCCCCTTTCATCCACGAGTACTTCGACATCCCCGACACCCGCAAGGTCGTCTTCGGCGTCTCCTTCGGGTACCCCGACGCCGACCACCCGATCAACGGCTTCCGCACCGCCCGAGCGCCCCTCGACGACCAGGTCACCTGGCACACCTCCTGAATTCGAGATCACCACGCTCTAGTGGCGGCATCGCCCGAGAGGCAACGCCACCAAAGCGTGGTGATCGGTTGACCAGTCAGGCGACGCCGGTGATGCCGGGGCCCGCCTGCGGCTCGATATCGCGAGCGGTGACCTCGGCGTGGCACGCATCGCAGGTGAGGTGGACGTGGGCTTCGCCGGTGCAGTCGTGGTGGCGGTATTCGACCGGTGGGCCTTCGGGGGCCATGTAGGTGTCGCCCCAGTCGCGGATGGCCATCAGGATCGGGTAGATGGCGTGGCCTTTTTCGGTGAGGCGGTATTCCTCGTAGGCGCCGTCGTCGACGGGGCGTTTGACGAGGATCTCGTGCTCGACGAGGCGATCGAGTCGGTCGTGCAGGCGGCTGCGGGAGATGCCGAGCGCGCTCTGGAAGGCATTGAACCGGCGGACACCCGCGAAGCAGTACTTCAGGATCAGCAGGGTCCAGCGGTCACCGAGGATCACCAGTGGCCGCGTGATGGAACACGGGGCATCGGCAAGCTCCTCATAACGCACCCTGCCATTATGCGCCGCGGCACTGCGTGGACAGGAAAACGGCCGCCTCGACGACGGGGCGGCCGTTTCCGGTCAGCTCACAGCGGGATGTTCTTGTGGTGACTCTTGCGGGCAGGCGCCGAGGCCAGCGCCGCGGCGAGGGTGCTGCGGGTCTTGGCCGGGTCGATCACCTCGTCGACCACGCCGATCGCGACCGCGCGTTCCACTCCGCCCGCGATCCGCTCGTGCTCGGCGGTGAGCCGCTCGTGCAGCGCCTCACGCTCCTCTTCCGGTGCGGCGGCCAGCGCCTTCTTGTGCAGGATGCCGACCGCGGCCTTGGCGCCCATCACGGCGACTTCCGAACCGGGCCAGGCGAACACGGCGGTGGCACCGAGGGCCCGCGCGTTCATGGCGATGTAGGCGCCGCCGTAGATCTTGCGGGTCACCAGGGTGACGCGCGGAACGCGAGCCTCGGCGAAGGCGTGCAGCAGCTTGGCGCCGCGGCGCACCACACCCTCGAGTTCCTGACCGACACCCGGCAGGTAACCGGGAACGTCGGTGACCACGATCAGCGGAATACCGAACGCATCGCACAACCGCACGAAACGCGCGGCCTTCTCGGCGCTTTCGGAGTTCAGGCAGCCACCGAGACGCAGCGGGTTGTTGGCGAGCACACCGACGGTGCGCCCACCGAGGCGGCCGAGACCGGTCACCATGCTGCGTGCGTAACCACCCTGCAGCTCCTCGAACGACGACTCGGTCGCGCCGTCGGGCGACTCCACATTGTCGAGCAGCTCGTGGATGATCGGCTTCACGTCGTAGGCGCGCTTGGCCGACTCCGGCATCATCGCCTTGAGGTCGACATCGCCGTGCGCGGCCGCGACCAGGTCGAACTCGCCCTGCTCGGCGAACATCGACACCAGCCTGCGGGCCCGGTGCAGCGCGTCGGCCTCGTCGTCGGCGGCGATATGGCAGACGCCGGACTTCTTGAAGTGTGTGGTGGGACCACCGAGGGTCTCCATGTCGACGTTCTCGCCCGTCACCGAGCGGACCACGTCGGGACCGGTGACGAACACGCGGCCCTCGGGCGCCATGATAACCACATCGGTCAGCGCGGGGCCGTAGGCGGCGCCGCCGGCGGCGAAGCCGAGCACCACCGAAATCTGGGGAACGAGCCCGGACGCGCGGACCATGGCCTCGAAGACCAGCCCGACCGCGTGCAGCGCCTCGACACCCTCGGCCAGGCGTGCGCCGCCGGAGTGCCACAGGCCGACGACGGGGATGCCGGATTCGATAGCTGTGTCGATCGCGTCGACGATGTGCTTGCAACCCTCCACGCCCATCGCGCCACCCATGACGGTGGCGTCGGAGCAGTACGCGACGGTGCGAACACCGTCGACCTCGCCGATCGCGGCGAGCACACCGGAGCGGTCGCGGGGATGCAGCGGCAGGATCGTGCCGGGGTCGAAGAAGCGCTGGAGCCGGCCGAGCGGGTCACGCGGGTCGGTGACCGAATCCTGAAACGCGGGAGCAATGATGGTCATCGCGTCCACTCCTACCTTCGTTGTCGAAAATCTCTCGGCCTCCGCCGGATCACGGCGGAGGGTCGAACCATTCAGTTGGCCGACCCCCCACCGGGAAATCCGTGCGTCAGGCCCGACCGAAGGCGAGCGCGACGTTGTGCCCACCGAAGCCGAAGGAGTTGTTGATCGCGTACTCGATTTCCTGGCGACGGGCTTCCCCGTGCACCACATCGAGATCGATCTCCGGATCCTGGTTGTCCAGGTTCAGCGTCGGCGGAACGATGCCGTCCCGAATCGCGAGCACAGTGAGCACCGACTCGAGGGCGCCGACGGCACCGATCGAGTGACCGAGTGCCGACTTCGGCGCGTACACCGAAGCGTGGTTACCCACCGCCAAGTTGATCGCGTTCGCCTCGGCGGTGTCGCCGATGGGAGTCGCGGTCGCGTGGGCGTTGATGTGGGTGATGTCGCGCTTGGTCAGACCGGCGGTCTGCATCGCGCGAGTCATCGCCCTGGCCGCACCGGTGCCCTCGGGATCGGGAGCGACCAGGTGGAAACCGTCGGAGGTGATGCCCGCACCCAGCAGACGCGCGTGGATGGTCGCACCGCGAGCCTTCGCGTGCTCCTCGGTCTCGATCGTCATGAGCGCGCCTGCCTCGCCGAAGACGAAACCGTCACGATCCTTGTCGAACGGACGCGAAGCACCCTTGGGGTCGTCGTTGCGCGTGCTCATCGCCCGCATCATGGAGAACGCCGCGATCGGCACCGAGTCGATGAAGCCCTCGACGCCACCGGTGACGACCATGTCGGCGTCACCCATCACGATCATCCGCCACGCGTTGGCGATGGCCTCCGAACCCGACGAGCACGCCGAGACCGGAGTGACCACTCCCGCCCTGGCCTTCAGCTCTAGACCGACGACCGCCGACGGACCGTTCGGCATGACCATCTGAACAGCCAGCGGCGAGATCTTGCGATAGCCGCCGTTCTTCAGCTTGTCGACCGAGTCGATCAACGCGTCGCCGCCACCGAGACCGGTACCGATCGCGACACCCAGGCGGTCGTGGTCGACCTCCGGGCTGCCCGCGTTCTTCCACACCTCGCGACCGAGCACGGTCGCCAGGCGCTCGACATACGCCATACGGCGGATCTCGACCCGGCTCAGGAGGGTGTCGGGGCTGACTTTCAGGTGACCGCCGATACGCACCGGCAGGTCGTATTCCTCGATGAAGGAATCCTCGAGAACGTCGATTCCGCTCTCACCGTTGAGGAGTCCCTTCCACGTCGCATCGACATCACCCGCGATCGACGTGGTCGCCGCCATGCTGGTGACGACGACGTTGGGGAAATTCCCGTTCAAGGTGGAAGGAGTGGTCACTGGTTCAGCCTCTACTCGGCGTCGAACTTGGCCTTGAGCTCCGCGGCGGCGTCGGAGTTCTCCGCCTCGAGCTTCTGGATGTAGGAGACAGCGTCACCCACGGTCTTCAGGCTGGCGAGATCCTCGTCGGGGATCTTGACGCCGTACTTGTCCTCGGTCTGCACAGCGATCTCGACCATGGACAGCGAGTCGATGTCCAGGTCGTCGACGAAGGACTTCTCGATGGTCACCTCGGAGGGTTCGATACCCGTAACCTCTTCGATGATCTTGCCGAGTTCTTCGACGATCTGTTCCTGGGTCAGAGCGGCCACTTTGGTGGCTCCCTTCTTGTTTCTCATTTGTAGGGTCTTGAACAGCCGACGCACTTCGTCGTGCGCGACCGCCGGGGGAAAGCTAGCCCGCGGAGGTGAGTCCGGCCAACGCGGGGAGGTCTTCGGGAGTCTTGAGGGCGAGGTTGGGGGTGCCCTTCAGTTCCCGCTTGGCGATGCCG
Source organism: Nocardia sp. GTS18 (assembly GCF_013839555.1). Taxonomy (NCBI): domain Bacteria; kingdom Bacillati; phylum Actinomycetota; class Actinomycetes; order Mycobacteriales; family Nocardiaceae; genus Nocardia; species Nocardia sp. GTS18. The sequence continues at coordinate 70,537 of NZ_JACBIU010000009.1, forward strand.
ACCAGGGTGCCCGCCGGTGGCAGTTCGGCCACCGCCGAGACGCCCGCCGCGCGGACGGTCTCGGTGCACAGGTCCCAGCGCACGGGTCGGGTGACCTGCGCGGCGAGCTTGTCGATCGCGTCGGCGCCCGAGGTGACCGGTTGTCCGTCGAAGTTCGACAGCAGGGTCCGGATCGGGTCGCTCGGCGAGATCTGGGCGATGGCATCGGCGACAGCTGCCTGTGCCGGGGCCATGAAAGCGGTGTGGAACGCACCGGCGACGGGCAATGCGCGGACCCGTGCCTTCTCCGGCGGGTTCGCGGCGAGCTCCGCCAGAGCTTCCAGGCGGCCCGCCGCGACGATCTGGCCGACCGCGTTGCGGTTGGCCGGGACGAGATCGAGTTCGGCGAGCCGTGCGAGCACGGTGGCTTCGTCGCCACCGAGCACCGCGGACATGCCGGTCGGTTCCTGCGCACACGCCTTGGCCATCTCCCGGCCGCGGATGGCGGCCAGGCCGACGGCCTCGTCCGGGGTGATGACGCCCGCGACAGCGGCCGCGGCGAATTCGCCGACCGAATGCCCGGCGACGATCGTATCCGCAGGAAGGGTTTCGGGGGCGATTTCGGCGAAGGCCAGCAGTGCGGCCGCGACCACGAGCGGCTGCGTCACCGAGGTGTCGACGATCTCCTCCGCCGTCGCGGTGGTGCCGAGACGGACCAGGTCGAGGCCGGCGGCCTTCGACCACAGCTCGAGGCGATCAGCCGCACCGGGGAGTGCGAGCCAGGGCGTGAGCATGCCGGGTGTCTGGGACCCCTGTCCAGGGGTGAACAACGCGATCACCCCCTAAGAAAACACTGTGACCCCCGCCGCACGAGATGTCGGCGCGAATGAAGGTTTGGAACGCGTTTTGTAGGGGTCCCACAAAATCCGAGGTGGGGCGTCCGGATCGACCGATTCACGAATCCCGTTACAGGGGGTCCTGCGCCATTGGGGTTGACGGGGTTTCCGTGACAGAAGTTGATGATTCGTTATGCGTTCGTGTCAAACGGCCCACTGTGGCCGCGATCCGGAGCACATACGCGTCGCGCGGATTGAGCGGATCACGTCCGGTCACCTCGCCGATTCGCTTGAGGCGATACCGGACAGTATTTGGATGGACGTACAGCTGACGCGCGCACGTTTCTACTGCTCCGCCACAATCCAGGTAGGCGTCCAATGTGTCGGACAACGAAGATCCGGCCGACGCCAACGGGACGACAACATACTCGTTCAGCGCCTCTATCGCAGCTCTATCGCCCAGCAGGGCCCGTTCCGGTAACAACTCCGAGGCGTGAACGGGCCTTGGCGCGCCCCGCCACCCGACAACGGCCTCCATTCCGGCCAGTGCCTCGATGGCGGAGGCGTGCGCGGCGCCGAGGGTGCGCATGGTCGGGCCGATCACCACCGGACCGTCGGAGAACACCTCGGCGAGCAGATCCGACAGGAACGGCGAACCGATCCCCGCGTCGCCCAGGTGTCCGCTGACCACCATCACCAGCCGCGCGCCCTGCACCACCGCGAGCGCGGCACGACCGTGCCTCGTCGCGATGGTGTGCACCGCGCCGACCGTCGACACACCCTGGTCCTGCGGCGGGGTGCCGACGAGCACCGTTGCCGGTGCGGTGGCGTCCCAGTTCAACGTGGCGGCCCGGGAGAGCATGTCCGGGCCCGTGTCCCCGCGGACCACCGCGTCGACCACCAGCGCCTCGAGGCGGGTGTCCCAGGCGCCGCGCGATTCTGCCGCGCTGGCGTACACCGAGGCGGCCGCGAAACCGAGCTCACGCCCGTATCGCAGCACCGCCTCGGTGAGCGCGACCAGCTGGCGGTCGTTGCGGGCCAGGGCGGGCAGCCATTGTTCGAAGAAGTCCATGGCCACCCGGACCATGTCCACGGTCTGGCGCAGCGTGAGCCGCCGCGCCAGATCCTGCGGAATCACCTGGAAGGCGTCCAGGCTGAAGCGGATGTCGGATTCGGGATCCTGCAACCACTCCAGGAAGTTCACCACCGCGGTCTGCACCAGCATCTGGACGCCTGCCCGCTGAGCGGCGTCCAGATCGGCGAAGAACGGCAGCCGGTCCTGCATCGCGCCGACCGCCTCGGTCGACAGCCGGCCCGAGAACTGCTTGACCCGTCGCAGCAGCGTGTCGGGCAGCGGGTCACGGGTCTGCCGGTTCGGGGACAGCGCCCCGGTCGGCAGGTAGACCTCGTGCGTGCTTGTGCCCTCGGTGATCCGACGGGGCCGCGGCGGTTTGCGCTCCACAGTCCAATAGTCCGCTACGCCAGTTCCTCCGGTGCGTCCGCACTCGGCTTCGGCGCGGCGGACACATCGTCGATGCGGTATTTCGCGGCCGCTTCCACCGCCTTGGCCTTGTCGAAGGTGCCGTCCTTCACCAGGCCTTCGAGCACCGCGACGACGATCGACTCCGCGTCGACGTTGAACACCCGGCGGGCGGCGGGACGGGTGTCGGAGAAGCCGAACCCGTCGGTGCCGAGGGTGATGTAGTCGCCGGGCACCCACTGCCGGATCTGATCGGGAACCGCGCGCATCCAGTCGGTGGCGGCCACCACCGGTCCACGCGCCGAGGCGAGCGCCTCGGTGACGTAGGCGACGCCGGGGTCGGCATCGGGGTGCTTGAGCGCGTGGATCTCCTTCTCGACGGCTTCCTTGCGCAACTCGCCGAACGAGGTCACCGACCACACGTCGGCCGCCACATCCCATTCGTGCGCCAGGATCTGCTGGGCGCGCAGACCGGCGGGCACGGTCACCCCGGAGACCAGGATCTGGGCGCGCACCTCACCCTCCTCACCGCGCTGGTACAGGTACAGGCCCTTGAGCAAGCCGGCCACGTCGAGGTCGTCGGGCTCGGCCGGCTGCTGGTAGGGCTCGTTGTAGAGCGTGATGTAGTAGAAAATGTTCTCTCCGCCGAAGGTCCCGGTCTCCTGCGGATGGGTGCCCGGCAGCGTGCCCGGATCCGGGTTGCCGCCGCCGTACATGCGGCGCAGCCCGTCGCGCACGATGTGGGCGATCTCGAACGAGAACGCCGGATCGTAAGTGACCACGGCCGGGTTGGTCGAGGCGAGCAGCAGCGAATGCCCGTCGTTGTGCTGCAGACCCTCACCGGTGAGCGTGGTGCGCCCGGCCGTCGCCCCGAGGACGAAGCCGCGGGCCAGCTGGTCGGCCGCGGCCCACAGGCCGTCGCCGGTGCGCTGGAAACCGAACATCGAATAGAAGATGTAGAGCGGGATCATCGGCTCGCCGTGCGTGGCGTACGAAGTGCCGGCCGCCGTGAACGAGGCCGTCGACCCGGCCTCGTTGATCCCCTCGTGCAGGATCTGGCCGACGTTGCTCTCCTTGTAGGCGAGCATCAGTTCCGCGTCGACGGAGGTGTAGAGCTGGCCGTTGCGGTTGTAGATCTTCAGCGACGGGAACCAGGAGTCCATGCCGAAGGTGCGCGCCTCGTCCGGGATGATCGGCACGATGCGCTTGCCGATCTCCTTGTCGCGCAACAGTTCCTTCATCAACCGGACCAGCGCCATCGTGGTCGCCACGTTCTGCTTGCCCGAGCCCTTGCGCACCGAGCGGTAGGCCTCGTCGCCCGGCAGCGTCAACGGCTTTGCCGCACTTCGCCGTTCGGGCAGGTACCCGCCGAGCGCCTTGCGCCTGGCCTGCATGTACTGGATCTCCGGCGCGTCCTGACCGGGGTGGTAGTACGGGGGCAGGTACGGGTCCTTCTCCAGTTCCGCATCCGAGATCGGGATGCGCTGCAGATCGCGGAAGTCCTTGAGGTCCTGCAGCGTCAGCTTCTTCATCTGGTGGGTGGCGTTGCGGCCCTCGAAATGCTTGCCGAGGGTGTAGCCCTTGATGGTCTTGGCCAGGATCACCGTCGGCTGGCCCTTGTGCGTCATCGCCGCCGCGTACGCCGCGTAGACCTTGCGGTAGTCGTGGCCGCCGCGCTTGAGGTTCCAGATCTCGTTGTCGGACATGTTCTGGACCAGCGCCTTGGTGCGCGGGTCGCGGCCGAAGAAGTGATCGCGCACGTAGGCGCCGTCGTTGGCCTTGTAGGTCTGGAAGTCGCCGTCGGGGGTGGTGTTCATCAGGTTCACCAGGGCACCGTCGCGGTCGGCGCCGAGCAGCGCGTCCCATTCCCGGCCCCAGACCACCTTGATGACGTTCCAGCCCGCGCCGCGGAAGAACGACTCGAGTTCCTGGATGATCTTGCCGTTGCCGCGCACCGGTCCGTCGAGGCGCTGCAGGTTGCAGTTGATCACGAAGGTCAGGTTGTCGAGCGCCTCGTTGGCGGCCACCTGAATCAGGCCGCGCGACTCGGGTTCGTCCATCTCGCCGTCGCCGAGGAAGGCCCACACGTGCTGGTCGGAGGTGTCCTTGATGCCGCGATCGTGCAGGTAGTGGTTGAACCTGGCCTGGTAGATCGCGTTCATCGGGCCAAGGCCCATCGAGACCGTCGGGAACTCCCAGAAATCGGTCATCAGGCGCGGATGCGGGTACGACGGCAGACCCTTGCCGAGGCCGCCGTGGCTGTATTCCTGCCGGAACCCGTCGAGCCGGTCGGTGCTCAGGCGCCCCTCGAGGAACCCGCGCGCGTAGATGCCGGGCGAGGCGTGGCCCTGGATATAGATGTGGTCGCCGCCGCCGGGATGATCCTTGCCACGGAAGAAGTGGTTGAAACCCACCTCGTAGAGCGCCGCCGACGAGGCATACGTCGAAATATGCCCGCCCACACCGATTCCGGGACGCTGCGCGCGATGCACCATGATCGCGGCGTTCCAGCGGATCCAGGCGCGGTAGCGACGCTCCACCTCCTCGTCACCGGGAAACCACGGCTCGTTCTCGGTGGGGATCGTGTTGACGTAGTCGGTCGAGGTGAGCGCGGGGATCGACACGCGACGCTCACCGGCGCGTTCGAGCAGCCGCAACATGAGATAACGCGCGCGGCCCGGGCCTTCCCGGTCGAGCATCTCGTCGAAGGATTCCAGCCATTCGCTGGTTTCCTCCGGATCGATATCGGGTAGATACGATGCCACGCCTTCGCGGATCACCCGCACGCGTTCCCCGGTGGGTTTGGCACCGGGCGCGGGGTCGTTCGGCGAATCGGAAGAAGCTGCAGAGTGGATCAGGTCGGTCAAATCTGCTCCTCGTACTGGGGGCTGAACTGCTTGTCGGCGTCGCGGTCCCCGGGCTTGCCCGCTTGGTGTGCGGAGCACCCGTCTCGAAAGGTTCGGGCGACCCCCATCCTTGCCGAAAGGGTCGCCCAGGTCATCATCTCAGCAGGAAATCCACTAGATTCGCGATGGACCTACCGGTCGGTGAAGTGAGAGGGAACGGGTTCGACGATGAGGGTGCCGCACGCGCGCAGACTCGGGCTGATCTGTGCATCGGTCGCGGTGATCGCCGGTTCGGTGATCGCCGGGTGCGCCCAGCAGGTCACCGGTAACCCGACCACCGATCCCGCCGAAGTCGCCGCCTACAAGACCGCGGCGGCCGCGTCGTCCTCGGCGGCCGCGTCCTCACGCGCGGCGGCCGCCCGGACCAAGGCCATCGAGGACAACTGCGGGCAGTTCCCCACCACCACCGGTGCGGGCGTCACCGCCTACAACGACTTCGTGAAGGCCCACGACGAGAACGCCCCCGACTACGCCGCCAAACGCGAGGCTGCGGCAGGCGCGCTCGACACCGCCGCGACGGCCGTCGAGTCCGGTGTCGCCGCCGCCGCGGGCGCCCTGCCGACCGAGCTGGCCGACAAGTTCACCGCCTATGTCGTCGCCGCGCGCGAGCTGTCCGCCGAGACACGCAAGATGACATACAGCTCTCCGGTGGGCGGTCTCAACGATGCGAGCCGTAAAATCAATCAGGCGCGTACCGAGGTACAACAGGCCTGCCCACGGCGCTGAATTCACGTCGCCGACACGCGGCGTACGGTACCGATTCATCCGATCGGCTTGCGCTGCGGCCGATAACCATGTTCGCTTGCACGTATCTTACTGTCGGCAGTTTAGGGAGGACACCACCGTGGTCGCCGCGGCGGACGCGCAGAACTACGCTCAGAAGCTTGGCATTTCTCACGGCTTGGTTGTTCAGGAATTGGGCTGGGACGAGGACACCGACGACGCATTGCGCGCCGAGATCGAGGAGATCACGGGCGGCGAGATGGTCGACGAAGACTCCGACGAGGTCGTCGACGCCGTCCTGCTGTGGTGGCGAGAAGGTGACGGCGATCTGGCCGACGAGCTGATGGATGCCATCAGCCCGCTGGCCGACGAAGGGTTCATCTGGGTCCTCACCCCCAAAACCGGTCAACCGGGCCATGTCGATCCGAGCGAGATCGCCGAAGCCGCACCCACGGCCGGCCTGACCCAGACATCAACCATCAGCCTCGGCAGCTGGACGGGCTCGCGCCTGGTTCAGCCGAAGGCACCGTCCAAACAGCGCTGAAACCGCCGTTCGCTAAGGTCTCAGCCGGACGAGAACGCTCGGCTGAGACCCGACACGACGACAGGAACTCCCCTATGCCGCTAGAGGTTGGCACTCTCGCGCCGGATTTCACGCTCAAAGACCAGAACAACCAGCCCGTCACCCTGTCGGACTACCGGGGCAAGAAGAATGTCCTGCTGGTGTTCTATCCGCTCGCCTTCACCGGCATCTGCCAGGGTGAGCTGTACAAGGTGCGTGACGAGCTGCCCAAATTCCAGAACGACGACGCCGAGATCCTCGCGATCTCCGTCGGCCCACCACCCACCCACAAGATCTGGGCAGCCGAACAGGGCTACCTGTTCCCCCTGCTGTCCGATTTCTGGCCGCACGGCGCGGTCGCCCAGGCCTACGACGTCTTCAACGAGAAATCCGGCTACCCGAACCGCGGCACCTTCGTGATCGACAAGTCCGGATACATCACTTTCGCGGAGATGAACGGCCCCGGAGAGGCCCGTGACCAGGCGGCTTGGGAGAAAGCGCTGGCCGCGCTAGATTCATAACCCGACACCGCCGGTCCCACCGGCGATGCAGGGGCGTATAGCTCAGCGGTAGAGCACTGGTTTTACACACCAGCGGTCGGGGGTTCGATCCCCTCTGCGCCCACATCTTGTCGCACACCACCACGGTCAGGTGGGCAGCCCGATCTCCTCGGGTGTTTTGTCGGTGCGGATCCCGCGGAAGCTCGGATGCCGTAGCAGTCCGTCACCGCTGATCTCGCGATATTCGATATCGGCGACGAAAACCGGTTCGACCCACCAGGCCGTCCGGGCGACCGGTGCCGGTGGTGGATCGTCGAGCGGTGTCGTCTCGCGGCGCACCTGGTCCAGGGCGGCGCGGATGCTGCGGCGGGAGGCGGCGGTGAAGCCCGTGCCGACGCCGCCGATGCAGCGCAGACGACCCTCCGGAGTGTGGGCGGCCAGGACAAGACCGCCGAAGGTCGCGGCGTTGGCGCCGTTGCCGGGAACCGCGCCGACGATCACGGCTTCGGTCGTGAGTCTGAGGACGACTTTCGTCCAGGCCGAGGAGCGTCGGCCTGGTTCGTAGATCGAATCGCCGTGTTTGCAGACGATTCCTTCCAGCCCGGAGTCCGTCGCCACGCGCAACAACTCCTCGGCGCTGGTGTCGGTCAGCGACCACATCGGTGGAACCCGCACGCGCACACCGTCGTCGAGTGTCAGGTCGGCCAGTTCGGCGCGGCGGGTGCGGTAGGAGTCCTCGAACAGCACCTCCTCGTCGACACCGAGCACGTCGAAGACGAGATAGTCGACGCGGACCTGCTCGATCAGCGCGGGCGTCGGCCGCTGGACGTGCATGCGCTGTTGCAACCGGGAGAACGAAGGTGCGCCGCGATCGTCCGGCGCGACGAGTTCGCCGTCGAGCAGCAGGGTGCGTCCATCGGTGATCTCGGTGAGCGCGGTGACGACCTCAGGGTAGGAGCCGGTGATGTCGCGCAGGTTCCGGCTCCACAAGCTGATCCCCGCCGGGGTGCAATGGGCGATCGCGCGCACGCCGTCCCATTTCATTTCCGCGCACCAGCCGCCTGGCGGCTGCGGTGGCCGTCCGGGTTTGGCCAGCATCGGTGCCGGGACCGTGAACCCCACATGATCAGCCTATTCCCGGCGTAGTGCGGGCTCCGCTCACGCGGCAGATCCTCGGCGCGTCCTACCAGGCGAATCCCGTTATCGACCGGCCGGCAGGGCACGGTGGGCGGCACGGAGGAGGAAGGCTGTCGCGATCGTCGCGCCCGCCAGTCCGGCCATGACGATTCTCGCGATCCAAGGCCCATAGTTGATCGCTGCCACACAACCGAGCGTCACTAGGACGCCGACGGCGAACAGCATTACAGCCGCCCCGCCGATCCCCGCGATCTTCCCACGCAAAACCTGCTGGAAGGCGAACAGCAGGCCGAGGCCGGCCAGCCCGGGAACGGCACCCACCACGCAGATCATCAGCAGATACGGCGAGTCGAGACCGGACACGATCACCCGCAACGAACAAGCCAGCAGCACCGCTCCGAGCGCACACCCGGCCGCACCCGCAGCCCACATCGCTCGCCGCGCCGCGGAATCGGCGACATTCGAGGTTCGGAGGTCATCGACCTGGCCCATCTGAAACCCCCACAAGCGACGGGGGCGTACCGAAGCCCCACACCCGACCGTACCGGCCTACGGTGAACCCGTGGAGGCACCGAGATGATCGAAATCCCCGAGGCTTTCGCGCACGAGACCATCGGACGCGAAGGTGAACCGGGCCGCGCCTGGGTCGCCGCGCTCCCCCAATTGCTCGAGGATCTGCTGCAACGCTGGTCCTGCAGACCGGACGGGCCACTGATGCACGGAAAAGTCGGGGTCGTGCTGCCCGTCGTCCACGCAGACCGCCCGGCTGCGGTCATCAAGGTGTCCTTTCCCCACCCCGGCAACGACTTCGAGGCCGCCGCCTTCGACACCTGGAACGGCGCGGGCGCGGTGCGGCTGTTCGAACGCGACACCGCGCACTATGCGATGTTGCTGGAGCGTGCTCCGGGCGGATCGCTGTCGGAGGTAGCCGACTTCGACGAAGCCGTGACCGCACTGGGTGAATTGTCGTGGCGGCTGGCCGTCGAAGCCCCGCCGGCTCTGCCACGCCTGAGCCGCTTGGTCGCCGAATGGCCCGACGAAATAGCGGCTGCCGCACAAGAAGTAGGCAATCCGCTGCCTGGCCGCGTCATGAGTGCCGCCCTCGCCACTCTGCGAGAACTCGGCCCGAACCAACCCGAAACGCTCGTCCACGGCGACCTCCACGACGCCAATGTCCTGCGCGGCGACCGCGAGCCCTGGCTGGCGATCGACCCCAAGGGTTACGTCGGTGACCGTGCCTACGACACGATCACCGTGATCCGCAGCTACCGTTTCGCTCCCCTGCTGTTCAGCGCCGACCCGGAGCGTGGCCTCCGTCGCGGCCTCGACATGTATTGCGAGGCAGCCCGGATCGATCGTGATCGGGCACGCCGATGGGCGCAGGTGCGAGCGGTGCGAGCCGCGCTGTGGGGACGAGAGCACGGTGAGCCGGACTGGGTGGTGCAGGTCACCGACCGGCTCGCCGAGATGCTCGTCTGATCTCGGCGCGGCCCTTCGCAGCGTCGGCAGGTACTACACAGCCGTCTTAGCGACCGTCAGCGTGCACTGCCCGTTGTCGCAGGAGCGGCGAAGTCGTCCCCGCGAGACGGTTTGAGCGAGGCCGATGGCCCAGCACATCGGGCAGCCACGCAGCGCGATGACGCCGACGGGTAGCAACAGCAGGCTGATCGCACCGATGAGAGGCAGCAGGGCGATCGAGCCGATCAGTGCGCCGAAGCCTACGACCCCACGCGTCAGGTGGCGGGGCAGTGACGCGCTGGCGAAGTCGGGTTGGTCAGACATTCTTCCCTCCGGGAGGTGGATCAGGCGGGGCCTGGAGTGCTTGGCGCACCGACGCGCGGGCACGGTGCAGGCGCGATTTCATCGCGGTGGTGCTGAGGCCCAGCGCGTCCGCGACTATGCGACCGCTGAGGCCCTGGATATCGCGCATGATCAGGACTTGGCGCTGGTCGTCGGGCAGGGTGGCGACGGCGGCCGCCACCCTCGCCGCTTCCAGGCGACGCAGCACTTCGTCCTCGGCGGAAGCTGTCACGGTGACTTCCGCCGGTGGATGTTGCGGCCTGATCCGCGCCCGCCGCAGGCATTCGTTGCGCACGATCCGGAACATCCACGACGCCAGCGCCCCCGACGCCCGCAGCATCCCGATCTTGCGATACAGGATGATGAGGGCTTCCTGAGCGGCATCCTCCGCGTCTTCTGGTGTGGCACAGAGGGTTCGGGCGAAGCGCTGGATGTTCGGGTAGGAACCCGACACCAGCGCGGCGATCGAATCCACGTCCCCGTCGCGGGCGGAGACGATCAGTTCCTCGGCCGGCCAGCGCGAGTCAGTCACGCCCGGCCCGTTTGCGGCGCAGGGCGTACACGCACGTGCACATCAACACCAGGCCGACGACGATTCCGGTTCCGACGATCACAACAACCTCCGTTTCGTCCCCGCACGGTGCGCGGACACCTATAAGAGGTGCGAGACGCGAAAAAGGATTCACGGCCGTTTCGCGGTGACAATCCACGCTCGCGAATCGAACAGCACGCCGTGATCGGTCTCGTGCGCGGCGAGCACCTCCCGCAGCCGTGCGCGGGTTCGCTCGCCTTCGGCCTGTTCGAGGCTTTCGAGATGGGCACGGAATCCGGTGAGCAAGTGCAGGTTGCTGTAGGCGGCCGCACCGTCGGCACCCAGGTACACCGGCTCGTGCACCTCACTGAAGCCGATATCGACGAAACCCGCTGCGGTCAGGACGGATTCGGTGACCGAAGGGTCGGCCAGCGAGAACGGTCCCGGCCCGGGACGGGTCATCGACGCGACGAGATCACGGCGGAACACCGTCACCCACTCGTTGCGCTCACCGCCCTGCCACACCATCATCACCAGCCGCCCACCAGGCCGCAACGCACGCCCGATATTGCGGAACGCCGCCACCGGATCGGCGAAGAACATCGCCCCGAACCGGCTGATACACAGGTCGAAAGCCCCGGCCGCGAAGGGGTGGACCTCAGCACCGGCAACCTCGAACCCGACATTGCCCAGCCCTTCCTCCACGCTGATCCGCCGCGCCCGTTCGACCATCACCGCCGACACGTCGACCCCTAGCGCCTCCCCCTGCACAGCGTCCCGCGCCGCCTCCCGCGTGGTTCCGCCGGCGCCACAACCGATATCGAGCACCCGATCCCGCGCCCGCACCCCCGCCGCCGCCCGCAGATGCACATTGTGCAACCGCAACTCAGCGTCGTAATCGAACAGTTCCATCCCGACCTCCCTCGGCTGCCGAGCCACGCGTTGTACCGGCCGACCATCCCATCTCACCACCGCCCACGTGCGTACGCTGGCCACCATATGGGCTACGGCCGAAACGCACAGGGGGCATTCGATGAGCACCGACAACGAACTCGACCCGTCCCAGGTGGAGTTGGGCAGGTTCTATCCACAAGCCCTCGACCAGGTGTGGCGGACGCTCACCGAACCGGCGCTCATCGAGCGGTGGCTGATGGCGGGCAGCGCATGCAGCGGAACAATCTCGAACGAGGGTGGCGGCAGGTGTTGACGAAGCTGGGTGAGGTCGTCGGGGAATCGACGTGACAGTGGTGGCGGGAGCGGCGAGGATGGGGCGATGTCGACACGGGAGTTGATCGTCCTCGGGACGGCGGGGGCGGTGCCGACTCGCCGCCGCAATCACAACGGGTATCTGTTGCGGTGGGACGGGCGGGGTGTGCTGTTCGACCCGGGTGAGGGGACGCAGCGGCAGATGGCGCATGCGGGGGCTTCGGCTACCGAATTGCACTGGTTGTGTGTGACCCATTTCCATGGGGATCATTCGCTCGGCGTGCCGGGGATCGTGCAGCGGCTGGGGCGCGACGGTGTTCCCCACGATGTGCACGCCGTGTTTCCGGCCGAAGGCATCGAGTACTGGGAGCGGCTGAAGTTCGCGACGAGCTATTACGGCTCACCAACCCTCGTCGAACACCCGGTGAGCGGTGCGGGAGAAACATTACAGGGCAACGGGTTCAGTCTGACCGCGCTACCTTTGTCGCACAGCATCCCCACCTACGGTTACCGCCTGGCCGAACCGGACGGACGCACATTCCTGCCGGAGAAATTGCGCGACCACGGCATCTCCGGTGCCGCCGTGCGGGAACTGTCGGGGCCGTTGCTCGAGGAGTGTTCGGCGCCGAGGCCGGGCCAGAAGGTCGCCTTCGTGATGGATACCCGCCTGTGCGACAACGTCTTCGCGCTGGCGGCCGATGTGGACATGCTCATCATCGAATCCACCTTCCTGGATTCGGAAACCGAGCAGGCGCACGAACGCGGGCACCTCACCGCCCGTCAGGCGGGCGAGGTCGCCCGTGCGTGTGGGGTGAGAACACTTGTGCTCACCCACTTCTCGGAGCGCTACACCGCGGCCGACGACCGAACGTTCCTGGAGCAGGCCGACTTCCCCGGCGCCGTCCTCGCCCACGACCTCGATCGCGTCCCCCTTCCGGCCCGCCGCACTCCATGAACGGCCGACCCGGAAGGCGGCCGTGCCGGAAATCCCGTTGGCAGCGCGGGCACGGATCGGTATCGTCGCCGACGTGTATACAGGCACCGCGATGATGAAGCCCTGGTCGCTCCGCTGACGGCGGCGACCGGCATTCCATCTCCCTTCTGACGCCGCCGTCCCGGGTCATCCGCCGGGCGGTTTCTTCGTGCTGCCCGGCTCCTTTCTCGAGCCGCGGAGTTCTCTGTGCCTACTTCTCCTTCCCTGCCCGCTGGTGCGCATGCCCATATCCGGGCCGCATCCATCCACGTCACACTCGGTTCACGCCCGGTGCTGACCGACGTCTCCGTCACCGTCTCCGCACGTTCGCGGTTGGCGATCGTCGGCGAGAACGGGCGCGGCAAGACCACCTTGCTGCATGTTCTCGCCGGTCTGCTGAACCCTGACAGCGGTTCGGTCAGCCGGGTCGGCACCGTCGGCGTCGCCGAGCAGAACATCACTGTTCGCGCGGGCGAGACGGTCGGCGATCTGGTCGCCGAAACCATCGAACCGGCCCAGCGTGCCCTGCGCGATCTGGACGCCGCCACCCTGCTGCTCACCGAGGACGCGCCGGGCGCCGACGACGCCTACGCCGCGGCCCTGGATGCCGCGACGAGACTCGACGCCTGGGACGCCGAACGACGCGTCGACATAGCCCTGGCCGCCTTGAACGCCTGCACCGACCGATCCCGCCCGCTGTCGACATTGTCTGTGGGACAACGCTATCGGGTCCGTCTGGCCTGCCCGCTCGGTGCGACCCACGACATCCTGCTCCTGGACGAACCGACGAACCACCTCGACCGCGCGGGACTCGAATTCCTCACCGACCGCCTGCGCGCCCACCCCGGCGGCTTGGTCGTCGTCAGCCACGACCGCGCCCTGTTGCGTGCGGTCGCCGAGGAGTTCCTCGATCTCGACCCGAGCTCAGACAATCGACCTCAGCTTTTCGCCGGTGGCTATGCCGGTTGGCAGGAGGGCAGACGCCGTGCTCGGGACCGCTGGGAACACGACTACGAAGAGCAGCTCGCCGAGCGCGCACGACTGCGGGAGGCGGTGGACGGTGCCCGCGACCGGCTCAGCACCGGGTGGCGTCCGGACAAGGGCCACGGCAAGCATCAGCGTCAGTCCCGAGCCCCCGGCCTGGTCCAGATGCTGAAACGCCGTCAGTCGGACCTCGACGCCCACACCATCACCGTGCCGGAACCCCCGCTGCGCCTGCGCTTTCCAGAGCTCTCGGTCCGCCGTGGAACACCGGCGCTACGGTGCGAAGGCATCACCGTCCCCGGCCGCCTGAACGCACCGATCGACCTGATCCTCGAAGCAGGCGACCGCCTCCTGATCACCGGCCCCAACGGCGCGGGCAAATCCACCCTGCTCGCGGCGCTGGCCGGAACACTTGCCCCGGTCACAGGTGCTGTCCACCTCCACAGCACGGCGCGCGTCGCGCTTCTCGGACAGGAAGTACCCGAATGGGACCCCACCACGACAGCCGGCGATATCTACGCCCGCCACACCCCGGACGGCGCCCCCTCCCTGACCAGCTTCGGGCTGCTGGAGAAACAAGCACACCGCACGCCCCTCGGTCGACTCTCACAGGGCCAGCAACGCCGCCTCCACCTGGCCATCGAATTGGCCGCCGACCCCACGGTCCTGCTCTGCGACGAACCGACGAACCACCTCTCGACGGCCTTGGTCGACGACCTGACCACCGCCCTCACGACCACCCCCATCACCGTCGTGGTTGCCACTCACGACCGTCAGATGCTCGCCGACCTGGCGGATTGGCCACGCCTGCGACTACCCGACTCGGCCGACGAGGTGGTGCCTGAGGACCCGCCGCGTCGACGCGCGATACGTGTCGAGGCGCGATGACCCCTCACCGCCGCCGACGACATCTCAGCGAGGCAGTTTCGTGGCGATGCCGTCGAGCAAGCACTCCAGCCCGAAACGGAACTGCCACTCGGCGGTGTCCTGGTTGGACCCGCCGACGAGATAGTCGACCAGGTGGGGGTGGCGGCCGGTGGCGGTGAGTTCGGCCATGTAGGGGTGGTAGGCGCTGCGGACGTCGTCGTCGCTGGTCCAGCCGCGGCGCGCCATCAACTGACGTTGGGCCACCTCCGCGGCGGCCGCACCGTGGGTGAAAGCGGTGACGCCCGCGAGCATCGCCATTTTCGCGTCGACATCGGCATCGACAGCGTCCATGGAGGCGAGGACCTGCTCGGCGATATCGGCCATGCGCGGGGTGAGCACGCCGGGCAGGCGCGCGAAGATCTGCGCGAGCCAAGGGTGACGCAAAGTGATCTCGCGGACCTGCTCGGCGTAGGCCCCCAACGTTTCCCGCCAGTCGCCCGCCGTGGCGGGCAGGGCGATGTCGGCGTGGACTGTGTCCACCATCAGTTCGAAGAGGTCGTCTTTGCCGGAGATGTAGCGGTAGGGCGCCATGGCGGTGACGCCTAGGTGCTCGGCGAGTTTGCGCATGGACAGGGCGTCGAGACCGTGCAGGTCGGCCATTTCGATGGCGGCGTCTGCGAGGCGGTCATGGCTCAGCGGAGCGCGTTGCTCGGCGGGCGAGCGACCGAGTCGCTCCCAGATGGTCCCATCCGCTTTCGCCAAGGCTCACTCCTTCGTGGTCACGGTCCGGCTCACCCTAACAGCCTTGTGTACACCGCAATCTTGAGTCTACGTTGTACACACAGTCTACGACGTACACAGGAGTTGGGCATGTCGATCGAACCCGCCACCGCCCTGGAGAAGGGTCCGCCCGCCCGGATATTCGCCGCGATGAGCGGGCTTGTCATCGCCTTCCTCGTCGCCAATCTCGACTTCACCATCGTCGGCACCGCGCTGCCCGCCATCGCGGGTGAGCTCGGCGGGCTCGCGGATCTGTCGCTGGTGGTCACCTCGTTCGCGCTCACCACGGCGGTGACCACGCCGATCTGGGGCAAACTCGGCGACCTCTACGACCGTAAGAACGTCTTCATCGCCGCGTTCACGATCTTCCTGATCGGGTCGGCGTTGTGCGGGGCGGCCCGGAACATGCCGCAGCTCATCGGGTTTCGCGCGCTCCAGGGGCTGGGTGCGGGTGGGTTGCTCGTCGGCGGGATAGCGATCGTCGGCGTGCTGTTCCCGCCGCGACAGCGGGCGAAGGTGCAGGGGCTGATGGCGATCATCATGCCGCTCGCCATCGTGAGCGGACCGCTGATCGGTGGGTGGTGCGCCGACAGCATCGGGTGGCGGTGGGCGTTCTACCTGAACCTTCCGCTCGGCGCGGTGGCCTTGATCCTGCTGGTGACGCAGCTGCGGTTGCCGCCGAGCACCCGGGATTCCGTGCGCGTGGACGTGGTCGGGATGGTGGCGCTCAGCGTGTGCATCGTCGGCATCACCGTGCTCGCCTCGGCAGCCAGCCGCACGTGGGCGTTGGCCTCACTTCCGGTGCTGCTGCTGTCGCTGGCAACGGCTGTCGGTGCGGTGTTCTTTCTGCGCTGGGAGCGGCGGGCGAGCGATCCTGTTGTTCCGCCGCAGCTGTTCGGCCGACGTAATTTCACGATCGCCGTGGTGCTCGGATTCCTCAGCGTCCTGGTGATGTTCGGCGCGGTGACATTCCTGCCGCTCTATCAGCAGATCGCGCAGGGCCGTTCGGCCACCGGATCCGGGCTACTGATGCTGCCGCTGCTCGGCGGGATGCTGGTCGTGGCGCCCGTAGTCGGGGCGGCGGCATCGAGGAGCGGGCGGTTCCGCGTGTATCCGGTCGTCGGCGCGGCGGCGATGACCCTCGGCATGGCTGTCCTGGCGTCACTGGACGTCGACAGTGGATGGTTGCCGGTGGTCGCCGGAATGCTGGCGACGGGTGCGGGCATGGGGTGTTTCATGCAGCTCACCGTTGTCATCGCGCAGAACAGTGTCGGCCTCGACGACATCGGCGCGGCCGGTGCCACCGCCATGCTGGCCCGCAATCTCGGTAATTCCCTCGGCATTTCCCTGCTCGGCGCACTCTACGCACGACATCTGAGCGGGCTGCCCGAGCTCGAACACACCGATCTCACGACTCTGCCCGAACCGGTCCGGCACGCTCTGCGCGCCCCGGTCACCGCGGGCGTCACCGATGCCTTCCTGGCAGCGGGTCTGTGCGCTGCCCTGGCCTTCGTTCTCGCCTGCTTCCTCCGCGACGACCTCACCGATATGGAGCAACGATGAACCACCCCGATCTCGCCGGCATCGTCCTCACCCGAGCACTCCGATCCCACCCCGTCGAAGGCCTCCTCTCCCAGCACCTCTCGACGCACGGCGATTCGGTCCTCAACTGCTCCGACTGGACCGCCCCGGAAGCGCATCAGGCCTTCATCGAGAACACCCCCGACACAGCCGCATGGCACCGAGTGAACAGCTATCCCGGCCTCACCCACGGTCCCGGCGCACGCTGCCGCGTCTACTGCCCCACCGAGTTCTGATGGAAGACGCTGTGGGGCAAGGAGCGCGGCGGTCCCGGCACAGGCGCCGAAATGCCGAAAAGAAGTGGTGCTCAGCCGACGTGGCGGCGCAGCCAGGTGACTTCGGCGCCGGTGCAGTCGGTGCCCTGGCGGAAGGCTTCGAGGTCCTCGTCCCAGGCGGTGCCGAGGGCGCGATCGATTTCGGCGCCGAGGTCGAAGGAGCTCAGTTCGGTGGCGGCTTGGAGGAGGGCGCGTAATCGCATTTCGCCGAGCATCACGTCGCCGTTGGCGCCGGTGGAGCCGTGCCAGAGGCCGAGGGCGGGGACGAAACTGTAGCGTTCGCCGTCCACGCCTTCGCTGGGGTCCTCGGTGACTTCGAACCGCAGAACCGGCCAGGCACGCAATGATTGGGCTATCCGGGCGGCGGTTCCGACGGGGCCGATCCAGTCACCGCTGGCGCGCAGCTGTCCGTCGGCGGGCTGCGCGGTCCAGCGCAGTTTCGCCGGCGTGGACAGCGCGGTGGACAGTGCCCATTCGATGTGCGGGCACAACGCGGCGGGCGAGGAGTGGATGTAGACCACACCTGCCGTCGCGTCAGCGAACTGACTCGATGCGCGCACTACCAACACCTCCAGCCTCGACAAGGAGCGTCTTCCCCAACGGTCCGTCGGACTGGTGTGGTGCGAGTGTAGGCGAAGTGAGCGATGTTGCGGGTGTTACCTCACTGCGTGTTATGTGTCTCTGCGATCACGGAATCACTAAATTTCGGCCACGCGGTTCTTGCCCAGTCGCCGAAATTCTCGTCGCTCAAACCGATCGTGGCTACCCCTATTTCGGGGTCGACCCACAGGAAGGTCCCGGACTGACCGAAGTGCCCGTAGGTGCGCGGCGAATTGGAATGACCGGTCCAGTGCGGTGTTTTCCCGTCACGGATTTCGAAGCCGAGACCCCAGTCGTTGGGCCGCTGGGAGCCGTATCCGGGCAGCACTCCGTCGCGGTCGGGGAATTGCACGGAGGTGGCATCGTCGAGTGTTTGCCGAGATATCAATTCGGGTGTCAGCAACTCGGTGGCGAATAGTGTCAGGTCACGAAGGCTCGCGCGTCCCGCATGCCCCGCCGACCCTTCCAGAACCGCGTCGCGCATGCCGAGTGGTTCGAATACCGCCTCGTGCAGATAGTCCGGAAAGTGGATGCCCGTGCTTTCGGTGAGGAAATCGGCGAGCAGTTCGAATCCGGCACTCGAGTAGATGCGGCGGGCACCCGGTTTCGCGATCACCTCCGGTGTGGCGAAGGCCACACCGGAGGTGTGAGCCAGCAGATGACGCACGGTCGATCCGGGCGGGCCCGCGGGCTGATCCAGTTCGATCGCGCCCTCCTCGACGGCGACCAGGGCCGCGTAGGCGACGAGGGGCTTGGTGACCGAAGCCAGCCGGAACACCCGGTCGAGTTCACCCGTGGTGTGGACCCCGTCGACGGTGACCACGGCAGCCGCGGCGTGCGCCACCGGCCACTGCTGAACCTGCTCCAACGAACGCATATCCGGCAGCGTAGCTACGATCGACGACACCATGAGTCCCGCACCATCAGTTCACGGCGACGTGGCGGCCGGTTTCGGCCCTGTCGCCGACGCTTTCCGCCGCAATTTCACCTCGCACGGCGAGATCGGCGCCGCCGTCGCCGTCTACGCGGGCAGCGAACCGCTGGTCGACCTGTGGGCGGGCCATCGCGACCGCGCCCGTGCGGTTCCTTGGGAGCGCGACACGATCGTCCCGGTGTTCTCGTCGTCGAAGGGCATGTCGGCGTTCACCATCGCCACCGCAGTCTCGCGTGGACTGCTCGACTACGACGCCCCGGTCGCGAAGTACTGGCCGGAGTTCGCCGCGCACGGCAAGGACCGGATCACCGTGCGCCAGCTGATCGACCATCAGGCCGGTCTGTCGGGCCTGGACCGGATCGTGAAGCTGAGCGAACTCGGTGACCGCGAGAGCCTGGCCGACCTGCTCGCCGCGCAGAAGCCGACGTGGGAACCGGGTACCCGGCACGGCTATCACGCGCTCACCCTCGGCCTGTACCAGAGCGAATTGCTGCGCCGCGTGGATGCGGCGGGCCGCAGTCTCGGTCGCTTCTTCGCCGAGGAGATCGCGGCACCGGTGGGCGCCGACCTGTTCATCGGGCTGCCCGAAGACGAGTCTCTCGACCGCGTCGCCCAGCTGTCGGCGACCAAGGGCCTCGACATCCTGCGCTACGAACTCGCCGACATCCCGCTGCGCATCGGCGCTGAGGTGTACGCAAAACGCGGGCTTTCCTATGCGGCGCTGACCAATCCGCGCCCCGGCGCGCCCGCCCGTGCCACTCGTCGCGAGTTCCTCGGCATCGAATGGCCCGGTATGAACGGCGTCGGCAACGCCCGCGCGCTGGCCCGCATCTACGGCGCGGCGGCCGGGCGCACCGGCGCACTCCCCCTCAGCGACGACGTCCTCGACCTGCTCGCCGCCCCGGCCGTCGACTCGGTCCCCGCCGCCGACCTCGTCCTGCACACCAAGAGCCGCTACCACCTGGGCTTCCGCAAATCGCGCGGGAGTTTCCGCTTCGGCTCGGACAAACGCGCCTACGGCACAACCGGTCTCGGTGGCTCGTTCGGATTCGCCGACCCCACAACAGGTCTCGGCTTCGGCTACACCATGAATCGTCTCGGCATGGCCATCCTCGACGACGTCCGCAGCCGCAACCTCCGCACCGCCGTCCTCGACTGCGCCACACGCTGAACCTGGACAGACGATCACCACGCTCTGGTGGCGGCATCGGTCGAAAGCCGAACGCCGACAGAGCGTGGTGATCTCGAGCGCGGGCAGCCTCTAGTGGGCGGAGACCCCGTTGATCTCGTTGGGCGCGGCGGGGAGGGTGGCCGACTGGGTGATCTTGCCCTCGGCGAGGTCGACGCGGTGGACCTGCTTGGTTGCCGGTTCGGTGACGTAGGCGATGCCGTCACGGACGTAGAGCGTCGGGCGCGCGTCCTGCCATTCGAGCGGTTCCTGCCAGGCACCGGTCACCGGGATCGTGCGGGTGACCGCGCCCGCGACCGGGTCGATGACGTAGAGCTTGCCGTCGGTTCCGAGCACGAGCGCCTCACCCTGCGGGCCGCGGCCGAGCGAACGGAAGGAGTAGCTGGTGCCGATGTCGACCAGGCGCAGGCTGCCGTCGGCCGTGTTCACCAGCGAGATCTTGGTCGGCCGTTCGAGCTCGGCCTCCTTGTCCTGCTTGTAGTCACCGAGCACGATCGGGGAGACGTCGCTGCCCGACATGTTGCCGATGCGGCCGTAGGGAGTCGGGCTGGTCACCTTGGTGATCTTGCCGTCGCGGTAGACCACGGCACCGGTCTGGCAGCCGACCACCACGGTCTCGTTCTGGGCGGTGGCCTCACCGTGGACACCGGGGCAGTCCTCGTTGCGGGCGATCTCCTTGCGGTCCTCGTCGAGGGCGACCAGGCCCACCCGCGCATCCTCGGTCCCGAGGGTGACCAGCAGGTTCCCGTTGCTCAGTTCGACGGCGACACCGTGGTGGGCGGCGGCCGCCTTGTACACCTCGGTGGGCTTGCCGCTGTCGATCTTGTCGGTGTCGACGACGGTCACCTCACCGGTTCCGTCGGCGAACAGCACGGTCTTGCCCGCGTGCCGCACGACGTGGCCGGGCTTGCTCGCGGCGTACTCGGTGCCGGTGAATTCCGCCTTGTGGGCGTCGAACACCCGGAAGCTGTCCTTGACGGTCACCATCAGGTGGTCGTCGTCGCCCGCGGGGTTGAGCCGGTTGAAGCCGTCGAGCTTCACCTCGCCTTCCTGGGCGAGCGTCAGGCCGTCGAGGACGTAGATGCCGCCGTCGTAGGTGAGGGCGATCGGTTCGGCGCCCGGGGCGTGGTCGTGGGTTTCGACGTCGTCGCTGCCGCAACCGCTGAGCGCTACCACCGAGGCGAGCGCCCCGGACATGGCCACCATCGTGGTGGCCCGTGACCGACTGTGCATGTCGTGCTCCATCTCTTGTTGAATTACGTTGTCGGCCCGGATAAGCCGCGGGCGATGGCCTCGGTGTTGGCGCGCGCCATCTCGAGATAGGTCGCGGCGCCGCCGCCGGGTTCGGTGAGCGATTCGGTGTGCAGAGCGGCTACCTGCACCTGCAGGCCCGCATGCTCGGCCAGGACACGCGAAAGGCGGTCGGGCGCGGCCGAATCGGCGAAGATCGTGTGCACCCCGGCGGTGCGGATGGCAGTGGCGAGGTCGTCGAGGTCCGAGGCGCTCGGGGACGCGAGGGTGGTGCCGCTGGGGATGACGGCGCCGATCACGGTGAACCCGAATCGCTGTGCGAGATAGCCGAAGACGTGGTGGTCGGTGACCAACTGCCTGCGTTCGGGCGGGATCGCCGCGAACCGGTCGGTCATCCACCGGTCCAGCTGGTCGAGTTCGCCGACGTAGCGGGCGGTGTTGGCGCGCACGGTCTCGACGTCGATGCCGTCGACCCGCGCGATGACTTCGGCGCTGATCGCCTCGACGGCTTTGCGCACCCGCGCCGGGTCGGTCCAGAAATGCGGGTCGGGCTGACCGGCGGATTCGTCGGAGGTGTAGGTGATCGGGTCGGCCCGCTCGGCGACCGCCAGCGTCGGCACACCTGCCGACGCGGCCGCCTGCACGTGCCGGGCCACGCCTTCCTCGAGCCCGAGGCCGTTGTGCACGACCAGTGCGGATCGTTCGATATCGGCGGCCTGACGTGCGGAGATGCCGAACGAATGCGGATCGGTCCCCGCTTGCATCAGCACCGTCACCTCGGCGGTGTCGCCGACGACGGCCTTGGTCAGGTCACCGAGGATGTTGGTGGTCACCATGATTCCGCTGCGGTCGCCGCCGGTGCCGCACGCGGTGATCGACGCGAGCAGCGCGATGACGACGAGCGCCAGACCCACGACGCGAGGAGCACCCCGGAATCCGGCCCCCGGCGACACCCGTGACCGCGGAGATGCGCCGCGGCGACCGAGCACCGAACGGGATTCGCGTGCAGCGGCCCTTCGGGCGCCACTGCCCGACGTGGCGTGCGACCGAGTGGGCATGGGTTCGGCCCCGGCGAGCACGGTCTCCGAAAGGTGAGACCCGGCAGCACCGTCCGGCACAGCGTGGACGCGAACCCTTGCTTCGTAACTCACAGACCTGTCTCCACCAGCAGTGCGGGCGCGATGTCCACCGGGAAGGTGCGCGCGATACGGAGGTTGTCGTTGTAGGCGACCTCGTGGACGGTTCGGCCACGAATGTCGTTGACATAGGCGCGGTTCGGATCCACCTGGAGCACCGGCTCGCCCTCGACCGGGCCGGTCAGTGCGACACGTGCGGTCTCCGAACCGGTTTCGGGGTCGAGCCCGTGCAGCACACCGTCCCGGGTGAGGACGAGCACCGCGGACCCCTCACCGGCCGTGTTCACCGCGACCGCGTCGGCGATCGGGATGTGCTTCCAGGTCTTCTTGCGGACGTCGAGGGTCCACACACCGGTGCGTCCGGCGAGCGCGGTCAGCGTCGTGCTGCCGGGTCGATGGGTGAACGCGGTCGCCCGATCGGCGCCAGGCTCAGGGTAGGCAACCTTCTCGGCGACGAACGCACCGTCACGCTGGGCGATGACCAAAGCCCCGTCGGCACAACCGAATACGACTCCACGCCGGGTGACGGCCTGACCACGTGGCTGCGGGCACGAGCCGGGCAGTGGCTCAGCAGCCGCACCGTCGCGCCCGCGCACATCCACTCGCCCCGCGCTGTCGGCGACGACCAGCTTCTCGCCGTACGGCAGCGCGATGCCGTCGATCCGGTGCGGCTCGCGGACTTGCCCGTCACCGAGCGCCACCCGATCGAACACCAGCGTGGCACCGGAATCGAGCACCACCGTCGACACCGCCGGATCGCCGTATGCGGCGACAACTGCACCCGGCGCCGCGATACTGCCGACTTCACGCACCGGGGCGCTGTAGTAGTGGCGGTGATCGGCGTGGTCGACGGTCCATCCTCCGCTGTCGACCACACGCACCGACCCACCGGCACTCAGGAATCCGAACCGACCGTCGCCGACCAGGGCCGAGCCCTCTGATGCAGCGGCATTCTCGCGTCCGGCGAGTGTGGTGACCTGCTCGGTCAGTAGATCGATCACCCGGATGTCACCGGTGGCCGGATCGCTCACGACCAGCCGGGTCTGCGCCTCGCTCATCTCCTCTGCCCCCGCGACATACCCGTGCGGCGGCTCCTCGACGATCACCGGTTCGGTCGCGGCACACCCGGCCACCGACACCGCGGCCAACGCGGCGACACCGACCTTCCCGAACCGCTCCCGCAGCGCCGAGACGACCGCCGACACGAAGAACGACCCGACCGCGACGGCGGCGATCGTCGCCCCGGCCGCCGTACCCGCGTGCCACGAGACGACAAGCCCGGCAGCGGTGGAGAACCCACCGATCAGCGCGGCGAGCACCATCACCACCGGAATCCGGTCCGACCAGTACACGGCGGCGGCGGGCGGCGCGATGAGCAGACCGAACACCAGCAGCGTGCCGACCACGTGGAAGGAGGCGACGATGGCCAGGGTCACCAGGCCGACGAGCGCGACGTGCGCCGCCTTCGGATGCAGCCCGAGTGTGTGCGCCTTGCGCGGATCGAAGGTCAGCGCGACGAAAGCCCGATGCCCGAGCACGGCGACAACCAGCGCGAGCCCGACGGCGGCCACGAGGTACCACAGGTCGACGGTGCGCACCGCGAGCACATCACCGAACAGGAATCCCGTGAGGTCCACGGCGAACGACTGCGAACGCGACACGATGATCACACCGGCCGCGAGCATCCCGACGAACAACAGCCCGATCGCGGTATCGGCCGCGAACCGCTTACTCCGCGAGAGCACCGAGACGCCGAAAGCCATCGCGGTGCAACTGATCGCGGCACCCACGATCAGATTGCCGCCGAGCAGCGCCGCCACCGCGACACCGGGCAGCATGCCGTGCGCCATCGCGTCACCGAGAAAAGCCATGCCGCGCACCACCACCCACGTTCCGGCCAGGGCGCACACGCAGGACACCAGCAGTCCGCCCCACAGCGCCCGCTGCACGAATGCCACCTCGAACGGGGCGATCAGCCACTCCATGGCAACGGACGATATACTGAAAACGATTATCGTTTCAAACGAGGTGAGATGCAACACACAGCAGACCCGGCGATCCGCATCGAGGACGTCACCGCCGGCTACGGCCGCATGCCCGTGCTGTCACAGGTGACGGCGTCGATCCCGCGCGGACAGGTGACCGCGATCGTCGGACCCAACGGTTCGGGGAAATCGACGCTGCTCGGCGTCCTGGCGGGAACGGTCCCTGTCCGGTCGGGCACGGTGCACCGCGAGACGACCCGGCGACCCGCCTTCGTGGTGCAGCACACCGCGATTCCCGCGGCGCTGCCGATGACGGTGCGCGAGGCGGTGGCGATGGGGCGCTGGGCGCATCGGGGATTGTGGCGGCGGCTCACGCGAGCCGACCGCGAGATCGCGCAGGCGTGCCTGGAGCGGATGGACCTCACGGCGCTGGCGACACGGCGCCTGGACACGCTCTCGGGCGGTCAGCGTCAGCGCACGCTCCTGGCCCAGGCGTTGGCGCAAGAATCCGATCTGGTTCTGCTCGACGAGCCGGCGACCGGACTGGACGACGCCGCGCGCGCCGAGATCTCGGGTGCGCTCACCGAGATCGCGGCCGGTGGGGTCACCGTGGTGCAGGCGACCCACGACCCGACCGAAGCCGCACGCGCCGATCATTGCCTGCAGTTGCGCGACGGCAGAATCCTCGCCGGGGGTCCACCCGGCGAGGTTCTGGGAACCTTCGGCTACCAGTCGGCTTCGGTGTAGCGGATGATGCCGCGAATGTTCTTGCCGTCCAGCATGTCCCGGTAGCCCTGGTTGATCTCCTCGAGGGAGTAGCTGCGGGTGACCATGTCGTCGAGATTGAGCTGACCGGCCTTGTACAGCGACAGCAGCCGCGGCGCGTCCTGGCGGGCGTTGCCGCCGCCGAAGATGCAGCCCTTCACCGTCTTCTGCAGCATCGAGAGCAGGAAGCTGTTCATCTTCACCTCGCCCGCGTCCATGCGGCCCATGGAGGTGACGACGAGCATGCCCGCCTTGCCGGTGAGGATCAGACCTTCTTCGATGTAGTCGCCGTGCATCTCACCCATGGTGAGGATGACCTTCTCGGCCATCCGGCCCTCGGTGGCATCCATCAGCGGCATGATCGCGGCGGCCATGCTCTCGTAGGTGTGGGTGGCGCCGAACTTCTGCGCCTGCTCGCGCTTCCACGGATTCGGGTCGATGGCAACGACTTTCGACGCACCACTGAGCACCGCGCCCTGCAGCGCGCTCATCCCCACGCCGCCGATACCCGCGATCACCACGGTCTCACCCGGCTGGACCTGGGCCACATGGGTGGACGAACCGAAGCCGGTGGGCACGCCGCACCCGACCAGGCAGGCCACCTCGAACGGAATGGTCGGGTCGATCTTGACCACCGAGGTGTGGTGCACCGTCATGTAGGGGGCGAAGGTGCCGAGCAGGCACATCGGGATGACGTTCTCGCCGCGCGCCTGGATGCGGTACGTGCCGTCCGAAATCGCCTGTCCCATCAGCAATCCCGCACCCAGGTCACACAGCGCCATATTCCCGGACACACATGACGGACAGCGTCCGCAGGCCGGGATGAACGAAAGGATGACGTGGTCGCCCACGGCCAGATCGCTCGGGCAGTTCGGCCCGAGCTTGGTGATCACACCCGCGCCCTCGTGGCCACCCATCACCGGGTAGCCGGGCATCGGCGTGGCACCGGTGACGATGTGGTGATCGGAGTGGCACATGCCCGCTGTCTCCATGCGGATCTGCACCTCCCCCGACACGGGGTCGCCGACCTCGATCTCCTCGACCGACCATTCCTGGTCGACGCCCCACAGGATCGCGCCCTTCGTCTTCATTACGATCGACCTCTCGCCAAGCAGTGCCTCGTTGTGACTGCTCCCACCCTACGAACTTTCGGCCGATTCTGGAACACGTTCTAGAAATCTGGTGAAGATTTCTCTATCCGTGCACGTCGTGGACGTGGTGCTCGAGGTCGTGCAGGAAGTATCGGCCCAGCGAGGCCACGGTGAACAGCGATCCGTCACTGCGGGCACCGCGCCAGTCGAGCCGATCCGCGGGCACGGCGGCGAAGGCCGCGGCCACCTGCTCGGCATCGGCGGACAACTCTTGCGCGACCGCCGCCGGGTCCTGCTCGTTGTAGCGGTCGGCGACGGCGGTGGCGTCCTGATCCCAGTTCTCGAATCGCGGCGTCGTCGCGCCGTCGCCGTCCAGCATCAGCGCGAGCCGGGTGTCGAAGATGCGGCAGACATCGCGCACGTGGGCGGCGTATTCGAGAACCGACCAGGTCTGCGCGTCGGGCCGCGCGCGCACGTCGTCGCGATTCAGCGCCGACGCGATGTGGGCGGCAGCGGCCCGCGTCCGGTCGGGCACCTGCTCGAACGCGATCGACGCGGCGTCGTAACCGCACTCCTCGCAGGGCTTTTCGAGGACCCAGGTCCAGTCCTTGGTATCAGGCACGATCATGTCGCCAAGGCTATGGCGTCGCAATCTTGACGTCCATTGATATTCAGTCAATGATCGTCGAGATCCGGGCATCAGTCGATCAGCTTGCGTGCCTTCTCGAACAGTTCGAGGGTCACCGCGTGCAGGAAGTCGCCCACCTGCTTGGGCGCCTTGCCGGCGAAGGCCCTGGCGTGGGTGCCTTCGAGCACGATGCCGAGCTTGAAGCAGGCCAGCACCTCGTACCAGGTGACGGCGCGCAGGTCGCGATCGGAGAATTCGGCGTAGTGGCGGATCATCTCCTCGGGCGTCGGCAGGCCGCCGACGGTGCCGAGAGTGCCCATCAGCCCGGCGCCGACGGTGCCGGGTTCGGGGCGGGTCGCCAGTTGCCAGCCGAGGTCGAGCAGGGGGTCGCCGATGGTCGACATCTCCCAGTCGACCATGGCTGCCACCTCGGGGCCGTCGTAGTCGAACATCATGTTGGCCAGGTGGCAGTCGCCGTGCATGATGCCCGGTGACGGGTCGGCGGGACGGTTGCGGTCGAGCCAGTCGCCGACCCGCTCCACGTCGGGGATCTGCGGGCCGGGGTAGCCCTCGTTGGCGGCGTAGGTGTCGAGTTCGCGCAGCCAGCGCGGCACCTGACGTTCGAGGAAGCCCTCGGGGCGGCCGTAGTCGGCCAGGCCGAGCGCCAGGTAGTCGACGGTGCCGAGACGCGCGATGGCCTCGATCGCCGACAGCCCCATCCGCCTGCGGATCTCCGGGTCGTTCGCATGCGGCTCGGGTAGTTCGGTCTGCGGATTGAAGCCGCGGATGGGTTCCATCAGGTAGAAGACCGCGCCGAGTACCGAGGGGTCGGTGCAGGCGGCGATCACCCGTGGGGCGCGGATCTCGGTGCTGTCCAGCGCGGTGAGCAGACGGGATTCGCGGGCGATCACCTCGTTGCTCTTGGCCCGCAGGTGTTCGGGTCCACGACGCAGGACGTATTCGCGGCCGCCCCGGGTGAAGCGGATCATGATGTTCTGGGTGCCGCCGCCGATCGGGCTGACCTCCCCGATCGTGTCGCCGGGTAAGCCCTGCTCGTCCATCCAACGTCCGAGCGCCGCGGGATCCGGTTGCGAAACAGCCATGGCGCACATTCTGCCCCGAACCGCGTCCGGCGTAGGGTTTTGGCCACGATGCGCACGCTGTTGATCGATAACTACGACTCGTTCACCTACAACCTCTACCAGCTCATCAGTGAGGT
Source organism: Nocardia sp. GTS18 (assembly GCF_013839555.1). NCBI lineage: Bacteria > Bacillati > Actinomycetota > Actinomycetes > Mycobacteriales > Nocardiaceae > Nocardia > Nocardia sp. GTS18. Next base: position 98,456 of record NZ_JACBIU010000009.1, read on the forward strand.
CAACGGGAGCGAGCCCGTCGTCGTGCGCAACGACGAGGTGGGCAGCGTGGGCGAACTGGGCCTCGACCGATTCGACAATGTCGTGATCTCGCCGGGGCCGGGCCGTCCCGATCGGCCCAGGGACATGGGGATTTCGACGGCGGTGCTCGAGCAGGCCGAGCTGCCGTTACTCGGGGTATGCCTCGGGCATCAGGGCATCGTGATCGGCGCGGGTGGACAGGTCGGTCGCGCCCCCGAGGCGCGCCACGGTTACCTCGATCGGGTCGCTCATGACGACCGGGACCTGTTCGCCGGGTTGCCGCAGGACTTCACGGTGGTGCGATACCACTCGCTGGCCGCGCTGCGCCCGCTGCCCGACGTGCTGGAGGTGACGGCGACGACGGGCGACGGTGTGGTGATGGGTGTGCGGCACCGCGAGCGGTCGCAGTGGGGTGTGCAGTTCCATCCGGAGTCGGTGTCCAGCGAGTTCGGGGCCGCGCTGTTGCGCAATTTCGCCGATCTCACCAAGGCTCGGACCCCGGCGGCCGCGCCGGTCGTCGTGCGAGGGCCCGAGGTACCGTCGGATCCGCCGACGAGACGGTTCGTGTTGCGGCACAGGGTGATCGAACGGGCGATCGATACCGAGGCGATCTTCCTGCGTTGCTACGGCGACTCGGCGACCGCGTTCTGGCTCGACAGCGAGCACGTCGAACCGGGCCTGGACCGGTTCTCCTTCCTCGGGGACGCGGCGGGACCGCACGCCGAGATCGTCGGATACCGGGTAGGCGACGGCGCCGTCACGGTGACGGATGGCGCGGGCACCCGAACCGTCGCGGGCACCGTACTCGACTACCTGGACCGCGAACTGCGCGCCAGGCACTGCGAAACACCGTTGCTGCCTTTCGATTTCGCGGGCGGTTATGTCGGCTATCTCGGCTACGAGGTGAAGGCCGATTGCGGGGCGCGGGCCGTGCACCGCTCCCCTACCCCGGACGCACAGTGGATTTTCGCCGATCGGTTGGTCGTGGTCGACCACGTGGCGGGCCGCACCCATCTACTCGCTCTCACCGATCCGGGTAGCGAAGCGGCGGGTGCGGATTGGCTCGGTACCACCGAGTCCGCCCTCGCCGACCTGCCGACCTGGAAGAATCCCGTCGACCTGCGTGTGCGCGCCGATCCCGACGCGGTCCAGGCGCATCTCGTGCGCGGCCGCGACCGCTATCTGGCCGATATCGCGGTGTGCCAGGAGCGGCTGCGCGCGGGTGAGTCGTACGAGATCTGCCTGACCGATGCGGTGGTGGTCGCGGCGGGCGAGGACGACGGCCTGGCCTTCTACCGCCGCCTGCGCCGCTGCAATCCCGCGCCGTATGCCGCCTACCTGCGGTTCGACGGTCTCGAGGTGGCGTGCTCGTCGCCGGAGCGATTCCTCAAGGTCGACCGGGACCGGATGGTGGAGAGCAAGCCGATCAAGGGCACCGCACCGCGCGGCCGGACACCCGCCGAGGACGCGCGGTTGCGTGACGCGCTGGCCGCCGACCCGAAGACGCGCGCCGAAAACCTGATGATCGTCGACCTGTTGCGCAACGATCTCGGGCGTGTGTGCGAGATCGGTTCGGTGCACGTGCCCGCGCTCATGGTCACCGAAACCTATTCCACCCTGCACCAATTGGTGTCGACCGTCCGCGGCACTCTGCGTCCCGGTGCGGGTGTGGTCGACTGCGTGCGCGCCTGTTTTCCGGGTGGGTCGATGACCGGGGCGCCGAAACTGCGCACCATGGAAATCCTCGACGAGCTGGAAACCCGGGCGCGCGGGATCTATTCGGGCACCATCGGCTTCCTCGGGCTCGGCGGAACCGCCGACCTCAATATCGTCATCCGCACCGCGGTGCGCCACGGCGACGAGTGGACCATCGGCGCCGGCGGGGCGATCGTGCTCGATTCCGACGCCGAGGACGAGTACGCCGAGATGGTCCTCAAGGCCGCGGCGACCTTCCGCGCACTCTAGCGACGTCGGCGCTTCTCCGGTTCCGGTGGTGGTTCCTCGCCGCCGCGCCCGGTGAAGCGGCCGATCAGACCCACACCCGGCAGTTTCGCGAGGGCGCCGAACAGGTCCTCACCCAGCGAGATCATCGCCTCGAGGCGGGGCAGCAACCGGTCGTAGGTGGCGAACACCGGGTCGGCGAGGGCGAGCGTGCGATCGAGGCGGTCGATGGTGCTGTTGAGCCGGTCGACCGCGATCGACAGGTTCTCCACCAGATCCGGCAGCTGCGCGGCGAGTTGCGCCGAGGCCGGTGGCAGCCGTACCGCCGCGTCGAAGGCGTAACCCGCCGTCTGCTGCGCCGCGTCGATGGCCTGCCCCGCCGCCGACTGTGCCGCGCCGACCGCCGCCTGCGCCGCCGACAGCAGATCGGCGCCCGGCACCCTGCGCGCCTGCGGCGGCACCGGTGGTGGTTGCGGCGTGCGCCCCCGCTTCTTCGGGTTCGTCATGTCTCCACTGTGCCCCACGGCGGCCGCGTGCGCAGGGAGGAGCCGCCGTGTCCGTCAGTTCTGTCCGGCCAGCACGACCGGTCGGCCGAATCGCGGTTGCACCGGGCGGTTGGTGTGCGGGAACAGCGCGCGATAGTGCTCCACATCGGCGATCGCGACCGGCGCGGGTTCGCGCAGCACGATCCAGCGCACCCCTTCGGTACAGGGCGGCGTGGTGAGCGAACCCTCGTAGCGGAACTGGGCGAACCCGGTCGGCAGATACCCGCGCGGATCGATGCTCGTCACCGTCCTGGTGGCACCCATCCGATCCGGTGCCGCCGCGAGTACCGTCCCCAGCGGCGCCGAGTCCGGCTGCGCGCGCAACAGCACCGCGAGTACCGCGAGCCTGCCTGCCCGGTCCGCGTGCACGAAGTGCAGCTCCATCGCCGCTTCCGCCCCGTCGACGGTGTGCTCGCTCGGCAGGTGGAAATGGAACTGGGTCAACTCGAACGCGCTCCCGTCGACGACGATGCGGTTACCCGAGCCGGACGCCACGTTCGCCTGAATCGTGTGCCCGTTGTTCACCACCTGCACCGAGGACATCGGCCGGTACTCGATGTCGATGTGCTCGTCGGGATGCAGTTCCGTATGGGCGGGCAGATCGATCGGCGACTGCGCGTGCCCGCTGCGGCAGGTCACGAACCGGCTGTCCAGATCGGCCCAGTGGTCGGGCCCTTCCGCGTCGTAATCCCAGTGCACGTCAGTGCGCGCTGCCTGCCCCGACCCACCGCATCCCGCCACCGCGAGCAGCGCGAGCGCGGCAAGTGCTCCCCGTCGGGTGAGTAAGTGACCATTCGACATACCGACCAGCTCCTCGTCAGCTCGGCCGTCGGCACCGAACGCGGCGGCCCCCAAAATGTCCGCTTTGCACCGAATATCCCTATATCACAACGGATTTCGTTATCGAGCGGACCCCAACGCTAAACCTCTGAGGATGGGTGAAACCAGGCCCGATCCTGCGAGATGGCTCACACTCACCGAGGTGGCCGGAGCGGCGCTCCGGCAAACCGTGTCGGACCTCCGTGGCATCATGCGAGGACCATGGAACTACGCAAGGGCGCGAATTCGCCGGTACCGACATCGCTTCTCGCCGTGGTTGTTTCATGGCGGGGAGCGCAGGCTGTCGACGCCCACGCACTCCTGGTCACCGAATCCGGTCTGGTCCGCACCGACCGCGATTTCGTCTTCTTCAACGCCCCTCGCCACGCCTCGCAGGCGGTCACGCTCGACCAGGAACCCGAACCGGGTACGGCTCGGCTGAGCATCTCCCTGCCCCGCACCGAAGCCGATATCGCCCGCATCGTCGTCACGGCATCAGTGGACGACACCACCTTCGATCGCCTCGACGACCTCACTCTCACCGTGCACGCCGCCGACGGTCCGGTCGCCCGCTTCGCCGTCGACAGCATCGAGGACGTCCAGGCGATGATGTTCGGCGAGTTCTACCGGCGCGACGGTGGCTGGCGTTTCCGTGCGATCGGCCAGGGCTGGGCAGGCGGGCTGCGAGGGCTGGCCGTCGAATTCGGCGTCACGGTCGACGAACCGGCCTCCGTGGGCAGAGCCGACGAAGGCCGCACCGGCCGGACCGGTGCCGAACTGTCCGGCGCGCCCGCCCTGACCCGCCGCGTCATCGATACCCCGCCGCCGCCACCGGCGGACCCCGACCTGGCCGACTGGCATCCCGACCCGGACGCACCCGACCGCCTGCGCTGGTGGGACGGCGACGAGTGGACATCGAGCGTTCGCCCCCATCTCCCGCCGACCAGGGGCCACTGCACCCGGTGCGGTAATACGCTGCGCCGCAAGTTGTTCGGCGGTCACGCTCCGTGCAAGACGTGTGCCGCCGAGATCGACGAGTTCCTCACCCACTGGCGCAACCGAGCCGTGCGGGTCCTCACCGGCCCCGGTACCCGATCACCGGAGTGGACACAGGTGTGGGCGTCACTGCGGTTCCAGCGCATCGACGAGGAACAGGGCAGGGCGTTTCTGCGCGAGGACGGCCTCACCCAGGTGGAGCGGATGGTCGCGTTCGCGTTCGCCGACGGTGAGGTGTTCGCCGACGAACTGGACGCGTTCGAGCACGTCGTCGGTGAGCTCGACCTGGGCGGCCCCATCGTCGACGATCTGCGCAGGCGAATGCACCGGGGCCGCACCCTGTCACGACTGCGTGCGGGCGAGCTGCCTGCCGTCGACACACCGGGCCTGCACCTGGACCCGGACGAACGCGTCCACCTGGACCTGCCCGCCGTGCACATCCGGATGCTCGCGCGCGGTCCACGCCACTCCGAGGGCAGGCTGATCGGCAGTTCCAAGAAGTTGCGCTTCGTCGGCGACGGCACCGGCGTCGAACTGCCCTGGTCCCGGGTGGTTTCGGTGCATCCGGAACACGGCACCGTCGTCCTGGCCGCGACCTCCGCGCGCGGCGGTGCGACCTTCGGCGTGGCCGACCCCGACTATGTGGCGGCCGCGCTCGAAGGCGCGTTGCGCGTGGCCAAACGCCTGGTCCTCACGCCGGGTCAGCGCGACAGCCGCAGCATTCCCCAGGATGTGAAGACCCTGGTGTGGCAGCGCGACGGTGGCGCCTGCGTGGAATGCGGCGACCGGCACTACCTGGAGTTCGACCACATCATCCCGCTCAGCCGGGGCGGCGCGACGAGCGCGTCGAACCTGCAGATCCTGTGCCGGGCCTGCAACCGGGCCAAGGGCGCGCGGATCTAGCTGCCGAGCACCGCGTTCATGATGGTGCCGCCGCTGGTGGCCACCACACCGCCGATCATCGCGCCCGCGATCATCTTGGGCGACTCCATGGCGCTGCCGTTCCACTTCTCCCAGGCAAACTTTCCGCCCGCGACGGTGATGGCCAGAATGCCCGACAGAATCATGAACCAGGTGAGGTACTGGACCATCTGCATGATCTTGTCCGAGAGCGGCGGCGCCTCCGGCGTAGGGTTGCCGACCTGCGCAAACGTCGTGACGGTGTCGGCCATCGACGTCAGAATGATGCTCATAGCCTGCTCCCCTTTTCCGCGTATAGCGAACTACGTTCCAGCGCTGCCGTATTCGGACGAGTTCCAGGATACGGCCGCGAACCCCCAGCGCACCAACAAAACCGATCGGTTCTGTCGAGGGGGTGGCTGCGACGCCGCGCCGGACGGGATACCATCGGCCACAGCAGTTCATCGCCGTTCCCCCGAGTTACCGAGTGAGCAAACATGATTCTGGCCGCTGTCGCCGATACCTTGGTCTTCACCGATACCTTGGCCCAGATCGGCAATCCGACACCCGAGGCGCCGCCGCTGTCGGAGAAGCTCTTGCAGATGGTGCGTTACTTCACGTGGTTCGTGCTGCTTTCGGGCATCATCGCCATCACCTACGCGGGTGGCAAGTTCGCCTGGGAGAAGTGGACCGGTGGCGCGATGCAGTCACCGCGGATGGTCGCGGGCGCGATGATCGGCGGCGTGGTCGCCACCAGCGGCGGCACCATCATGAACGCCATGATCTGATTCCTGTCCGCTCGGGCCGGTCCGGATGAACCGGGCCGCCTCGACCGGCAAGGATTCCCGACCCGGGTTCTGTTGTGGTTCAACAGGACCCGGGTCGCTTCAGCTGGGCTCTACTGTGTCGGCACATGGCAGCAACCTCCTTTCTGTCAGCCGGGCGGGGTGGCTAGGTGTAGAGCTTGTCGACGAACGCGTAGAGGTTCTCCACCACGCGCTCGGCCTTCTGCTCCACGGTCAGATCCTCGCGGTATCGGCTGCCCATCGAGGGCTTCTTCTTGTTACGGGCGTACAGCGAGCACGCGAGATCGGTGCACATGTAGCTGCCGATCGTGTTCCCGCGCCGCCCCGATTCCCCGGCCTTGTTCGCCGTCATCAGCGAGACCCCGCCGCCGGTGTGGCTGGTGAGGCACAGCGCACACATCTGTGTCTTGCCCGAACCACCCGTCTCGTGGCGCAGCGCGATGCTCACCAGCTTGCCGTCACGCGGCACGGCGATGTAGCAGCGCCCCGCGTAGGAGGGGTCGGTCCAGCCGAGGAAGTCGAGATCTTCCCACGGACGTTCGGCCAGGTCACGGGGAACATTGAGACGTTTGGCGTCGCCTTTCGAACAGTTGACGAACGACGCTCTGATCTCGCGTTCGGTGATGGGTTCCATCGCATTCCTCTCGGTAGTCGAACACAAAACGTAGCCACGCTAACGAGTTGCCGACCTGCTGACAACCGAGTTTCTCCAGCTCACACGGCCTCCGTGCCCCGGCGGCGATCCGGCCGCCGGGGCATCCGCCCGGTCACGCCACGGATTCGAGGACCGGGTAATCGGTGTAGCCGGTCGCATCGCCACCGTAGAAGTAGTCCTCACGGAACTGGTTGATCGGCGCGCCGTCGCGCAACCTTGCGACGAGGTCGGGGTTGGCCAGGAACGACCGGCCGAGCGAGACCAGGTCGGCGCCCGCGGCGAGCAGTTCCTCGGCCGCGGACCTGCCACCGTCGGCGGGCAACGGCGAACCCCAGCCGAGCACCGGGTTGGCGATCAGCACACCGTCCCAGCCCGCCCGGATCCGCTCGAACACCGGGGTCCGTGGGTCGGCGAACACCACGTGCAAGTAGGCCAGGCCGCGACCGCCGAGTGCGGCGACCAGCGCGGTGTACAGCTCCTCGGTGTCGGATTCGACGATGTCGTTGGCGCCGACGCCGGGCGCGACGCGCACCCCCACTCGCTCCGGTCCGATCGCCGCGGCCATGGCCTCGACCACCTCGACGGTGAATCGGATGCGGTTGTCGACGGTGCCGCCGTATTCGTCGGTGCGCTGGTTGGTGTTGTCGGACAGGAACTGGTGCAGCAGCATGCCGTTGGCGCTGTGCACCTCCACGCCGTCGAACCCGGCCGCGATCGCGTTGCGGGCCGCCTGGGCGAAATCCTGGACGGTGCCGTGGATGTCGTCGATGCTCAGCTCCCGGGGAACCACCGCGTCCTGCGAGCCCGCCGCGGTGCGGATCGGCGTCGACAGCCGCACCGGTGAAGGGGCGACCGGGACGGCACCGCTGTTGTCCGGATGCCCGACGCGACCACCGTGCTGCACTTGCAAAAAGGTCCGCCCGCCCGCCGCGTGGATCGCCTCGGTGATCCCGCGCCAGCCGGCGATGTGGGCATCGGTGTAGATGCCGGGGATGCCCGCGAACGTGATGCCCACCTGGTTGGGGCTGGCCGCCTCGGCGATGATCAGACCCGCGTCGGCGCGCTGGGCGTAGTAGGTCGCCATCAGTTCGGTCGGGCTACCGTCCTCGGCCGCCCGGTTGCGCGTCATCGGCGCCATCACGAGCCGGTTGGGGAGTTCGAGAGCACCGAGAACGGCCGCATCGAAAAGGCTGGGTACTGCGTTCTTCGTCATGCGGATACGGTAAAACTTGACATTGGTGTGAAGTTCAAGTCGATGTGTGAAAGGCCTGGTGGCGCATGCGAATCGGGGAGCTCGCGGCGCGGACCGGCGTCAGCGAACGGTCACTTCGCTACTACGAGGAGCAGGGTTTGCTTGCCTCTGACCGAACCCCGGGCGGCCACCGTGACTACCCCGATCTCGCCGTGGACCGGGTGATCCACATCCAGGAGCTCTACGCGGCCGGGCTGACCAGCAAGAAGATCGGTCAGATCCTGTGCTGCATCCGCGACGCCGACGGCCGGGCCAACGAGAACGCCACGCCCGAACTGATCGATGAACTCTGCACCGAACGAGCCCGGATCGACCGTACGATCGCCGACCTGATCCGCTCCAGGGACGTCCTCGACGACGTCATCGCCCGAGCCTCGGAGGACATTCCCGTCGCCGCGGAATAGTCACCGTTACCGGACGATTCCGGCCGCTCGGGCGGCGCGCAGCCAGTCCGGGAACTCGCTGAGCAGGTGTCGGTAGAGCTCGGCGTCGTCGAGCTGGTCGATGTCGGGGACGGCGAAGAAGCCCGCGTTGTCGACCACCCGGCCGTCGAGTTCGTCCAGGGTGCGCAGCACACCGAAATTGGCGGGGCCGAGTCCGATGAACTGCCAGAACGCGGGCAGGTGGGCGGCCTCGCGCATGAGCGCGGCGATCTCGCGTTTCTTGGCGAAGCCGCCGTCGGTGAAGAACAGGACGAGTGTGGGCCGGGTGCTGCCGTGCAGGGTGTCGATCACCGCGCGCATGATCGGCAGTTCGTCGTTGCGTCCGCCGAGGCTGCCGTAGTCGATACCGTCGTGGGTGCCGTTCAGGTGCAGATAGGTCTGCGTCCAGCGCTCGGCATCGGCCACGGTGATGTCCGGGAGTTTCGCGTAGGACAGGGCGTAGAGGTAGGCCTCGAGGGTGCCGTCGTCGTCGAGCTGGGTGGCGACCGGGATCATTCGCTCCACCACCCGGTGCACGGTCCCGGCGCGATACATCTTCTGCATGCTGCCGGTCTTGTCGATCACCAGCACAACCCGCGCCCGCGTTCCGAACGCGCTCTTGTCGATGAGGATCTTGGCGACTTCCTGCTTACGCATATCCAGCTTCTGCCGTTTCTCGAACGACAGCGCGTGCTCGCCGGGCACCGTCCTCGGCGCCGCGACGACTTCCGGTTCGTCGTCGACACTCACCCCGTGATCGGTGACCAGATCGGCGAATCCGCCGGCATACCCTTGCCCGACCGCGCGCACCTTCCACTGCTCACCCCGGCGATACAGTTCGAGCGCGATCACCACCGTTTCCCGATCCAGGCCTTCGATCACGTACTCGCACAAAGTATTTCCAGCGCAATCGGCGACAACCGCGACCGGTGCCGATCCGCTCCCGAAGGTCTGCCCGTCGGCCGTGATCACCGCCCGGATCTGCGCGATGTCACCCGGCACCTGGGCCGGCGTGACGTGGAGTGTCGCCCCGTCCAAACGGACCCCTTGGGCCCGGGGCTGATTGAAGAACACGAAGTCGGCATCCGTTCGAACCTTGCCCACCTCGGTGACCAGCAGCGCCGACAGATCCGCCGCCACACCACCACGCACCGACAGCACCACCTCCCCCGCCGCCAGCCCTAGGTTCTGCCCCTTCACCAGCACAGCAGCCATCGCACGCCCCTCATCTCGCACCCGATGCCCCACACCCTAGGCCAAACCCGTCAGCCACGGACGAGGTCCGCCGACGCACGTAGAATGAGTACTCGACCTCGAGATCGGGAGGCGCAGGGTGGATTTCACCATCGCGTACCTGCAATACGCCGGTCCGGATCGCGGCGGATCAGTACACCGAACTGCTGATGGTGCGGTGGCGGGAGCTGCTGGCGACGGCGCGGGCTGAATCATGACACCGAATGAGCGCTTCCTCCGGCTGGGAACCGATCACCGGCGGCAGGTTCATCTGTCGCTGTGTGCCGATGTCCTTCCGACGTGGACCGATTATGTTCGAGGCAAGCCTTCCGCGCTTCGCTACCGCGACTCGGTGGTCGGGATGCGCCACCACGTAGACGTCGAGCTTCCGATCGATGCCCTTGGGGCTGCTCGGGCCGGCGTGGACTTCGCGAATATCAGCAGCCGCTATCTCGAGCCCATTACCGCGCTGCAAGACGACGATCTGGCCTTCCCCGACCCGGTCGAGTTCGCCTACTACGCGATCTACAACTGCTTCCGCAAATATGTCTCGGGTGAGGAGATCGCGGACTGGCTGATCGTCAACCAGGCGTTGGCGGTGCACGATCCCGGCGAGGCGGCGCAACGTCTGACGCGCGCTGTCGACGGCGTCGATCCCGTCACGGGCGAGGGTGTGTCATCCGGCGGGTGACACAGACGGCTCGTCTGTTACCACCTGACGGTGCTCGTACCAGATCGACGGGACGAGCGATCCGTTCGGCAACCGTTGTGCTCGCCGGTACTTTTCCGTCGCGCCGATCTTGTCGCAGATTCGCCGCACCGCGAGATTCGACTCGGAGGTACCGATCTCGACGGTGGCGAAACCGGCGTCATGGATCGCCTCGACCAGCGCGGCCACCGCTTCGCTCGCGTAGCCCGCGCGCCGGTGCCGTGGCCCGATCCACCAACCGAGGGTTCGCGACGACGGGTCGTTGTCACTCGGGTGCACGGTCGCGCCACCGACCAGGGCCCGGTCCGACCGCGACTCGAAGACGAACAGCCCCGCGACCGGATGCCCCGACCGGACTGACTTCACCATTGTCCGAGCCTCGCGTTCGGTCCACCCGTTGCCGGCGATCATCTCCGCATCGATCGTGGCGGCGAGCGCAACCGCGTCCTGCGGTACCGGTCGGCGCACCAGCAGCCGCTCGGACTCGACCTCCCGCAGCCCGTGGTGGCGCGCCCGGACTTCCTTGTCGACGAGCCCACTGACCCGCCACGCCCACAGCCCGCCCGCGACAAGCAGGACGCCCACCACGAGCACCGCCCATAGGGTTATAGCGAATCCCTTTGCAGCGGCAACGGATTCGATCGTCAACACGATCCCGACGAACACCGCCGGCGCTCCGACTACGACGATCCAACTCGCCAGCCCGAGAGCGACGGAATGCCAGGGCGCTTGCTGAACGGCCGCTCTGACATACGCGACTCGCCACAGGGGAAACATGCGCGAACGATATTCGACGAGGTCGGACCTTGCAGATCCCAGCCGAGAACTCATCCGGCACGGTCCGCGCAAACAGGTGTCCCAGGCAGCATAACCGCTGGTGAAGGACCAAATGTGGGGCGGGTGGGGCTCGAACCCACGACCAGCGGATTATGAGTCCGCGGCTCTAACCGACTGAGCTACCGCCCCTGACCGCGGTCTCCGCGGGCGAGTCGCATGGTACCCGGTGGGTTGCGAGATTGACCACTCGTGCGGGGGGTGGCGGACCGGACCGGTCAGGACCGGTTCGCCTTCTCCCGTTCGCTGCGTGCGCGGTCCGAACGGTCGCGCTGCTTGACACTTCCCCCTGGACTGCTGGCGAGTTTGATGACTCCGATTACCAACAACAAGACCGCTACTGTCACCCCGGCGACAATTATTCCCTGCACATATTGAACTTAACGTGTATTCCGTTGTGCTGCAGGGTAAGTTACACTGTCGCGCCGATCGTCAATACGGTACGTCCGAGGGCGGAACGGTCCTCGATGACGGCGTGCGCCCGGCGGACCTCCTCGAGTGGAAATGCCTGGCCAACCACCACTTCCAGCTCACCGGCGGCCACTGCCGACTGTGCGCGGCGGGCGATGGACTGCCAGTCGATTTCGCCGCCGACGATGTCGAACAGGCCACGAATCGTGACGTGACGCACACTCGCCGCCGCTGTGTCGCCGTTGGCGAAGTCGCCTGCGGCCGAGCCGTATCCGAGGAACAAGCCGCCGCCGGCGGTCGCGGTCAGCGCGTGACCACCGATGTCACCGCCGGCACCGTCGAAGACCACCGCCGCTCCCCCGCCGGTGATCTCGCGAACCCGCTCCGCCCAGCCGTCGGAGGAATAGTCGACAACAGCGGTGGCACCCAGTCGCTGTGCGAGAGCCAGCTTTTCGGTTCCACGGGCGGCCGCGACGACCTTCGCACCGGCCGCGACGGACAACTGGGTGAGCAGTGTGCCGAGGCCCCCGGCCGCCGCGGTGATGAGCACCCACGAATCCGGTTGCACCCCTGCATGATCGAAGACTGCCAGCGAGGTACGGCCGTCGTGGGCCAGCGCGACCGCCTGCACGGTGCTGAGCCCGTCGACGATCTCCACCAGCGTGGCCGACCGTGCGAGCGCTTGCTCGGCGTACCCGCCGATGGGCAGGCCGCCACCGATCCCGCTGGCCGCCGTCTGAGTGACGACGCGCTTGCCGACCCACGCGGGATCGACCTCCGCGCCGACCGCACGCACCACACCGCCGATCGCGCCGCCGGGAATGTACGGCAGGCTCAACGGGAAGAAGTCCTGTCCCCAGCCCGCCCGCAGCCGGGTATCGAGGAACATCACGTCGGCCACGTCGACATCGATGAGCACCTCACCCGGGCCGGGCCGCGGCGCGGGCAATTCGCGCACCTCGAGCACATCGACTCCGCCGAATTCCTTGACCTGCACTGCACGCATCGTGACTCCTTGTGGTGTTCACCGGGACACCACAAGCTTCGAACCTGAAGCAGAGTTCAGGTCAAGGTGCTGAGACCGCTGTCACATAACGCACTGTCGACCCACACTGGACGACAGCTGGCGCTCGACGCCGCGGATGCCTGCGCATCACCCGGCACTAACTACCGCCGCCACAACTACTGCTGCTCCCACCGCCACAACTGCTACTACTACCGCCACCGCAGCTGCTACTGCTTCCGCCACTGCAGCTACTGCTACTTCCCCCACTGAATCCACTACTACTGCCACCACCGCAACCCCCGCCCCCGGAACCCGGATCCCCGGGCCAGCCGGCCGAACACCCCGACCCACTGTTCGTCCACGTCTGACCAGGCGTCCCGTCGAAGAATCCCGCCGCACCGGCCGCACCGGCGACCCAGCGCGGGTCGTGGGGGTCGATCCGGGGCGGACTCAGCTTCCGCACGAGCACGACCACCGTCGTCACCACCAGCCCGATGCCGGCGGCGAGGAAGAACAGGACGATCAGGACGGTCATACGTGCAGGCTAACCCGCCGGAATGTTCCCGGCAGCCCTACGCCCAGGGGCCTTACAGTGAAGCATGGCCATCACGATCCCCGGACTTCGTCGGCGACCGGTCGATCTGGCGACGGTCGATCGGACCGTCGCCGACCTCGATTTTCCCGACGCGATCTTCAAGACCTGCCCTTGGCAGCCGCGCGATCTGGTGGAAACCGGTCTGCGCCAATGGTTGCGGTGCTGTGGTGCCGCGCTGCGCGACGATCAGGTGATCGGTATGCCCTCGCACGCGGTCGACGAGGCGTGGCACGGTTTCATCCTGTGCACCCAGCTCTACGCCCGGTTCTGCGATCGGGCCTACGGCCGGTTCCTGCACCACTTCCCCGACGGCGTCGCCGCGGACACACCGACCGACGCGGGACCGATGCTCGAACAGCTCGGGCGAACGGTGGTGGCGTGGTCGATGGTCGCGGCACCGGGTGAGCCGTGCGTGCTGTGGGATCTGGACCGCCAGGTCGGTGTGGAGAACCCGTGGGGTGTGGACGCCCGGCACGTCGCCGCAGTGGAGCGGCAACTGCACCGGGCGTGAGCCCCTACTTGACCAGTTTCATCCGGCGCGCCGCGAAACGCACCGCACCGGGCGCGATCCGGTTCACCCGGTACTGCAACCACGACTCCGGGGTCACCGGCACGATGTCGCGGCGCTCGCGCACGGCACGTACGATCTGATCGGCCACCTTGTCCGGGGTGTAGCCGCGCCGTTCGTAGAGCTTGTCGAACTTGCGCTGAGTCGCGGCCTCCACGTCGGCCGAGACACCCGAGATGCGAGTGGTGGCAACGATATTGGTGTGCACGATGCCAGGGCAGACGGTGGACACGGAGATTCCGCGATCGGCCAGTTCCGCACGCAGGCAGTCGGAGAACATGAACACCGCCGACTTGCTCGTCGCGTAGGCGCTCATATCGCGTTGCGGGCTGTAGGCGGCCATGCTCGACAGGTTCACGATGTGCCCGCCGAGGCCGCGTTCGGCCATGGCCGATCCGAAGGCGCGGCAGCCGTTCACCACGCCGCCGAGGTTGATCCGCAGCACCCGGTCGAACTCCTCGGTGGGGGTGTCGAGGAACCCGCCCGCCTGTCCGACACCGGCGTTGTTGACGAGAATGTCGGGCACACCGTGCGCCGCGATCACCGTCTCGGCATGCTCCCGCACGGCGTCTTCATCGGACACGTCAAGCGGATAAGCGTGGGCGACACCACCTTCGGCAGCGACCAGTTCGGCGGTCCGTTTGGCGCCGAGCTCGTCGATGTCGGAGAGCACCAGCTCGGCGCCGAGCCGGGCGAAGGCGAGCGCGGTCTCGCGGCCGATGCCACTGCCCGCACCGGTGACAACCACGAGGTGATCGTCGAATTCCCTCCGCGTGCGGCCGACTTCGGCGCGCGCCAGCCCACGCGAGATACCGGCACCGGAGAGAGCATCGATGAGTTCGGTGGTGGCGGTGGCCAGCAATTCGGGATGGGAGAACGGCACCCAATGCCCGGCGGGCACGTCGCGCCGCCACAGCCGGTCGGTCCACTTGTGCGAGTCGTCGTAACCGGCCGGGCGCAGGGCGACATCGCGGCCCGCGACGATGAGTTGGACCGGCACGGTGGTGCGACGCTCGCGCGGGGCGAGCAGGCGCTGCACGATATTGGCGCGGTAGATGAGCAGCCCGTCGACCATGTCGCGACGGAAGGTCGGACCGAGCTTCACATTCGCGGCGGGCGTGTCGTTCATGAGGGAAACCGCACGCTGCCAGAACTTTTCGGTACCGATGGCGTTGAACGTCGCGCGCGGCAGGCCCGGAGTCATGAAGAAGAACGTGTAAGCCGAGGACGCCAGCTGAGTCAGCGGCTGCCACACATTGCGCGGTGTGGGCCGCGAGAGCCGGTTGCGTATCCAGGCCGCGATGTGGTCGAGGTTGGGGCCCGACACCGAGGTGAACGAGGCGACCCGCTCGGCGGCCTGCGGTTCGCACACCGCCTCCCAGAGCTGGATCGAACCCCAATCGTGCGCGAGCACATGCACGGGACGGTCGGGGCTCACCGCGTCGATCACCGCGTAGAAGTCACCGGCGAGTTCGTCGAGCCGGAAATCGGCGGTGCGCTGTGTGCGCGTGGAGGCGCCGTGGCCTCGCGTGTCGTAGGCGACCACGTGGAAGCGGTCGGCGAGCAGCGGGATCACCCGCTCCCACAGGTGATGGGTGTCGGGCCAGCCGTGCACGAGCACCACCGTCTCGCCGGCGGGATCACCGTATTCGAACACCGCGATATCGAAGGCACCATTGCGCACGACGCGCTCGTTGGCCGGGTCGATCGTCATACTTTCGGACTCCTCGTGTGGGTAGGTCGCGCAACCGGGCTCACAGGTCGAGCACCAAACGCTCACCGCGGGAACGGGATACGCAAGCGAGCATGTCGCCCGCGGCATGGTCGGTCTCGGAGAGCACGCTCTCTCGATGGTCGGGCTCGCCGCCACGCACGCGGACCACGCAGGTGCGGCAGAAGCCCTGCCTGCACGAGTACGGCTGGTCGGGGCGGACGGTCAGGATGGTGTCGAGCACCGTGCGATCGGCGGGGACGGTGAGGACTTCACCGGTGGAGGCGAATTCGATCTCGAACGGTTCGCCGTCGACGATCGGCGGCGGCGAGAACCGTTCGTAATGCAGTTCCACCTCCGGCATCTCGCGCACCGCGCCGACGACGGCCGAGGTCATCGGGGTGGGGCCGCACGCGTAGATCGCAGTGCCCGGTCCGACGCCGGGCAACAGATCGGCGGCGCCCGGCAGGCCGTGTTCGTCGTCGGTGCGCACGATCACGTGCGGGCCGAAGGCCTCGAGCTCGTCGAGGAACGGGATCGTCGCCCGGCTGCGCCCGCTGTAGACCATGGTCCACTCCACGCCGAGACGGTGGGCGAGCCGGGCCATCGGCAGGATCGGGGTGATGCCGATACCGCCGGCCACGAAATGCAGACGCCGCGCGGGCGAACCGTGGCCGGGCACCACGAAGGGGAACGCGTTGCGTGGTCCACGCACCATCGGCGTGCTGCCCACCGGCAGTTCGTCGTGCACCTCCACCGAGCCGCCTCCGCCGTCGGGGATCCGGCGCACCGCGATGCGGTAGGCGTGCGCGTCGGCGGGGTCACCGCACAGCGAGTACTGCCGCAGGCGGCCAGAGGGCAGCTCGAGATCCAGATGGGCGCCGGGACGCCAGCGCGGCAGCACCCGCCCTTCGGGCGACTCGAGGCGCAGACTCACCACGTCCTGGTCGTGCGCCTCGATCCGGCGTTCGGTGACGACCACCGGCAGCCGGTGGTCGGCGACGCGCGAGCGCGGATCGCGGCGGTTCACCAGCGCACTCCACCGCAGCCGGAAGGTCGCGATCGTGTCGATCACCCGCATTCCCGGGTCGTGCCGATGCTTGCCGTACAGATCACCGGGGAGCTCGCGGACGGTCATGACGCGGCCGCGCGGGCGCCGGGCGAGGCGGCGAGGTAGGCCAGCGCCTGGGCGGTCGACCCGACATTTTCCGGGTTGTACCCCGGCTGGAAGGTCGACAGCGCGCTCACCAGCAGCGACGGCACACCGGGGATCGCACCACGCCACATCGCGCCGAACACACCGGCGAGCAGCCTCGGATACCCGTGGTCGGGCAGCTGCGGATCCTGATGCACGAGGAAACGCGTGCCGCGCAGGAGCAGCGCGAGGAAGATGGGGAACACCAGCGTCATCGTCGCGCCGCGGCGCAGGTAGCCGACACCGAAGTACTCGGCGACATCATGGGCGACGCTGCGGTGCTCGACCTCCTCGGCGCCGTGCCAGCGGAACAGATCGGCCATGCGTGGGTCGGCGCCGAACTTCTCCAGGTCGGCATTGAGCACCCAGTTGCCGAGCCAGGCGAAGAAGTGCTCGAGACAGGCGATGAACGCCAGCCGTTCCACCAGCATCTGCTTGCCCGAGCGACCCTCGCCGCGCTTGCCGAGGGTCACCCGGAACAGGTATTCCATCTGCCGCTCGTACGGCGCGGTATCGACGCCGTTGGCGGCGAGCATGTCGACGAGCACCTTGGCGTGGGTTTCCGCGTGCATGGACTCCTGGCCGATGAAGCCGAGCATGTCCTCGCACAGCTTCTCGTCCTCGACGTAGGCCAGCGCCTCGCGGTAGGTCGCGATGAACATGCGCTCGCCCTCGGGCAGCAGCATGTTCAAAGCGCAGATCAGATGTCCCGCAATGGGTTCGGCGGGCATCCATTGCAAAGGAACGCCGGACCAGTCGAAGGTGACATTGCGCGCGTGCAGCGCGACCCCTCCCGGATCGACGTCCGGTCGGGTGGCACTCCAGCGAAGTAACTTCATCGGTACTCCTCGATCACCGCACGATCGTTGTGCGCCCGGGGCGCGACGGTGCGCCTCGCGGGTTGGTCCTGATCGTACAACTATCCCGTACTCCGCGTAACACCAAAATCCTTCATTCGTGTATCGATGCGAGAAGAAGATCGATCGCTGAGTTATTGCTAACGGCTATCTGGGTATGCTCGATATATGCGGTTAGAAGCCCAGCCACCAGGCGATTGTGGTGGCCGAGCTGCACAAACGCCGTGGCCACCTACCGGTAGCTAACCGGATGCGGAGGGAAGGAGGTGAATGTCATGCTGTGGGACTTCTTCGTAGATTTCGCTCGCGCGATCTTCGACCTTTTCGTCTGATCGCAGACCCAGGCGGGTGACGGGGCCATCGCGGCGCCGTCACCCGTATCTGTTTCGCCAGGTGTTTCCCTCGCCACCCACCGGGTAGGCGGCAACCAGAACGCCCACCACCCAGGAGGTGCAGACTCATGCCGCAGCAAGCGTGGAGCGACAAACGCGAACGTCAGTACAAGGACATCAAGAAATCCGAGCGTGAGCGGGGCCGCAGCGAGGACCGCGCGGAGGAGATCGCCGCCCGCACCGTGAACAAGACCCGCGCCCAGCACGGCGAGACCAAGTCGGGTGGGTCGTCTTCCGGCGGGAAATCCGGCGGCAAGTCCAGTGGCGCCTCCCGTCGCGGCGGCCAGCAGGCGAAGGGCAGCGGCAAGACGCGCGACGAACTGTACGAAGAGGCCCGCCGCCGCAATATCGACGGCCGCTCCAAGATGAACAAGCAGGAACTGGCCAACGCCCTCGGACGCCACTGACCCGGAGAGGTTCGCCATGCAGATCGGATTCAAGTTGGCGGCCGAGGCCTTCGACCCGAACGAGCTGGTCCGCCAGGCCGTTCGGGCCGAGTCCGTCGGCTTCGATTTCGTCGAGATCAGCGATCATTTCCATCCGTGGCTGGACAATCAGGGCCATTCACCGTTCGCCTGGTCGGCGCTCGGCGCGATCGCCGCGCGCACCGATCGCCTCGAGCTCGCGACCGGCGTGACCTGCCCGATCATCCGCTACCACCCCGCGATCATCGCCCAGGCCGCCGCCACCACGGCGCTGCTCTCCGACGGCCGCTTCACTCTCGGGATCGGGTCCGGTGAGCGGCTCAACGAGCACGTGGTCGGCCAGGAATTCCCGCCGGTGCTCGTTCGTCAGCGGATGTTGCGCGAGGCGCTCGAGATCATCCGCCTGCTGTGGCGGGGCGGATACCGCAATTACGACGGTCGATACCTGTCGCTGTCGGACGCGCGGGTCTTCGATCTGCCGGACACACCGCCGAAGATCGCTGTCGCGGCGGGTGGTCCGCGTGCGGCCGAGATCGCCGCCGAACTCGGCGACGGCCTGTTCGCCACCGAACCCGACCCCGACCTGGTACGCACCTACCGGGACTCCGGCGGCATGGGGCCACGCTATGTAGAGGTCGGTGTCGCTTTCGATCCCGACGAGCGCAGGGCCGCGGAGGCCGCGCTGTCAACGAATCGGTGGATGACCGGCGGCTGGAAAGTGATGAGCGAGTTGCCGAATCCGGTGAACTTCGCCGCCGCGTCGACCACCGTGCGAGTGGACGACATGCTCGAGGCGATGGTCTGCGGCAACGACCCCAAGCGCTATGTCGAGGCTGTCCGCAAGGCCACCGACGCCGGCTTCGACCGGGTGGTGCTGATGAACGCGGGCCCCGATGTCGACGCGTTCCTCGATTTCTACAGCAGCGAACTCCAACCGCTGTTGCGCGCGGAGGGCTGAATCGGCGATGCCCCTGCGGATAGGTACCTCCGGTTGGCAATACCGTGATTGGCGCGGTGTGCTGTATCCGGAGGGGCTGCCGATGCGAAGCTGGCTCGAGCACTTCGCGCAGGCCTTCGCGACAGTGGAATCCAACAACGCCTTCTACCGGCTACCGAGCCGGGAAACCTTCGCCGCCTGGCGCGAGCGCACGCCCGCGGATTTCGTTGTCGCGGTGAAGGCCAGCCGGTTCCTCACCCACATCAAACGACTGCGGGAGCCGGAAGAACCGGTGCAGCGCCTGCTCGATCGGGCCGAGGGCCTCGGCGACCGGCTCGGCCCGATCCTGTTGCAGCTGCCACCCACCCTGCGCGCCGACGCGGGCCTGCTCGACGACTGTCTGCGCTGTTTTCCGACCTCGGTGCGCGTGGCGGTGGAACCGAGGCACGAGTCGTGGTGGACCGACGAAATCCGCGATGTCCTGTGTGCACGCGGAGCCGCGCTGTCCTGGGCGGATCGTGATTCCCGGCCGGTGACCCCACTGTGGCGCACCACCGACTGGGCGTATCTCCGCCTGCACGCCGGTCGCGCCAACCCGCCGCCGCACTACGGCAGGCAGGCCTTGAACGGCTGGGTGCACCGTCTGCTCGACACCTTCCCGGCCGACGCCGACTGCTACGTCTACTTCAACAACGACCCCGGCGGGGCGGCCGTGCGCGACGCCGTCACCTTCGCCCACCTGGCCGAGGGCGCGGGCGCCGAGGTGACCCGCGTGCCGGACCTGTCCACCCAGCGAGCCGCCTCATGACCACGACCAAATACCCCGGTGCGGCCGAGTACGTGCCGAGCACCGACGACCTGGCCACCCTCGCGGCCGCCGCCGACGCCTGTCACGGCTGCGACCTCTATCGCGATGCCACCCAGACGGTGTTCGGCGAGGGCGCACCGCACGCGAGCACCGTCCTGATCGGTGAACAACCCGGCAACGAGGAAGACCTCGACGGGCACCCGTTCGTCGGACCGGCCGGACGACTGCTGGACCGCGCGCTCGACGACATCGGCGTCGACCGGAAAACGCTCTACCTCACGAACGCGGTGAAGCATTTCCGCTTCGAGCAGCGCGGCAAACGTCGCATACATCAGCAGCCCCGGCGCACCGAGATCGTCGCCTGCGCACCCTGGCTCACCCGCGAATTGGACGTCATCGCACCGGAACTCGTGATCTGCCTGGGCGCCATCGCCACGCGATCGGTGCTCGGCCCGAAGGCCAAGGTCACCGAATTGCGTGGCCGCACGGTCGAACTCGAACATTTCCGGGTCGGCGCGACGGTGCATCCGTCCTCGGTGCTGCGGGCGACCGACCGCACCCAGGCCTACGCCGAGTTCGTCGACGACCTGACCCACCTGTTCGAGCGGGCCTGATCACCAGCCGGGATCGACATCCATCGGCACATTGATCCAGCTCGGCCGCGACGGGTCGAGCTCGAGGTGCTGGGTCCGCAGACCGCTCTCGTTCAGCAGCGGCCGCAGCGGGATCGCGCTGGGGAAGTTGCCCGCGAACACGTCGACACGCAGGCGGTGCCCCGGCAGCAGCACGCCGTCGGTGGCGCGGATGCCGATCTCGATGGTCGTCGGCTCACCCGGCACCGTCGGCTGGCGGGTGTCCAGCGTGAGGATGGGGTACGGGTCGGTGTAGTCGCCGTTGGGCGAACGGGTGGACTTGGCCTCGTCGATCGCCCGCAGCGACGCCATCAGCTGACCCTGCGACCAGACCGTCGAACGCCCGTCCGGCGCAACATCGTTGACGGTGACGGTCCAGTACCCGTCGGTGGTGTCGAGCACCGTGTTCAGGTGCGCGGCGATCGCCCCGGAGATCCGTGTCGGCTTGTCGACCGGCGCGGTGGTGAAGGTGAGCGCGGCACCCTCGCTGATCCGGGCATCCTTTACACACACATCGGGCAGCGGAACGAGTCCGGCGGTGCCCTGTGCGGCATCACGCGAACAGATCGTCGACAAACTCGGATCCACCGAAAGACGCTGTGCCCCACCGGGAGCGGTGACAAGACTGCCGTCGTGACGCGCACCGGGCGCGGTCCCCGACGACGCGGCGTCCAGATACATCCGGCGGTACTCCATGCCGGGGCGCGGGAACGACACATCGGTGGTCCACTGCTCGCTGCCCTGCTGCCACAGCGTCACCGGGTCGTACCGGTCGATGCCGTTGTCGATGCCCTTGAGCCACTTGTCGAACCACGCGCGCTGCAATGCCTCGAGCGGCGCGGGCGCACCCGGCTGACCGAGTCCCGAGCTCACGGTCACGTGGTAAACGTTGCCCATGACGAGCTTCTTCTGCTCGGCCGGCACATCGAGCGCGTTGTAGATGCGCGGGGTCGAGTAGGTGAAGATGTCGTGCCAGCCGCCGTAGAGGAACGCGGGCACCTGAACCTTCTCCGGCTGCCCGACCCATGCGGTGCGCAGGGCTGAATCGTCGTCGAGGATCGCCGACATCTCCGGCGGGATCTGCTCGACGGTCGGAGTGGTCAGGGCGGCGATGAGCACATTGAAGAAGGTGAACGGGTCGCGCACCCGGTCGGCCAGCCATACCCAGTCGAACTTGCCCGCCAGGATCGAAACCATGTCGGGCAGTAGTTTGGCGCCGTCGACCGCGAGCAGCCAGGCCGGGATGAAGCCGACGCCGAGTGCGCCACCGGGCGCGGCGACATCGCGGATCAGGTCGCTACCGGGCACCACCGGGAAGATCGCCTTCAGCGCCTCGGGCTGACGCTGAGCGGTGTGCAGCTGGTTGATCCCCGAATAGGAGATGCCGCTCATCCCGATCTTGCCGTCCGACCAGCGCTGTTTCGCCGCCCAGTCCACCACCTCGACGCCGTCGAGTTGCTCGCGTTCACCGAACACCTGCCAGGTGCCCTGCGAGAACCCGGTGCCACGCACGTCGACGACCACCTGGGTGTATCCACCGCGGATCAGATTGCGGTCGACACCGAAGGTGCGCGCCGCGCCGCCGGGCAGCGCCTTCATCATGTCGCTGAGGCTGCTGAAGCCGAACGGCGAGAAGTCGAGGTTCTGCAGGACCGGCATCAGCAGATCCGACAGGCCGGGCACCGCGAGCGCCGAGTCCGCGATGTTGGACACCAGCTTGGTGTAGGGCGTCATATTGACGATCGTCGGCGTAGGCTCGGCGATGGGCTGACCGTCGGCACCGGCCGGGTGATAGACGTTGGCTTTCAATACCGTGCCGTCGCTCATCGTGATGGGGACGTCCCACTCGATGAAAACGTTGGGGTACTGCTGGGGGCCGGTATGGGTTGCCACGAACTGGGCGTCGAGTCCTTCGGCGGCCGGTGCGGCCGAGCCCATCGGCGCGGATGCCACCGCACCTGCCAATACGACGACCGACGCCATCAGCGCCGCCAGTCGCCCACGATATTTGCCCATACCTCGACGTCAGCCCTCCCGCTATCGGGAACCGTGTCGTTCCCGTACCGGAAAGTAACGTAGCCTGTGTCACACGCGATCGCAACGATGTGCTCTCCGCCGCCCGCCGACCAGCGTCATCACCTCCACCTGACACAATCACCCCTGTGACTGCGCCCGGATTCGACGCCGACGGTCGCCGGTACCGGGGCGCCGCCCCCGGACAACGCCAGCAGGAACGCCGTGCCCGGCTCATCGAAGCCGCCACCGAAGCATTCGGCACCGAGGGATACCGCAACACCACGGTGACCACGATCTGCGCGGCCGCCGGCGTCGGGAAGCGGTACTTCTACGAATCCTTCAGCGACAGTGAGGATTTGCTGCTCGAGGTGTACCGCGAGATCGCAGCGCGGATGATCGAGTCGATCCACGCGGGCATCAGCACGGCCGACACCGATGTGACGACTCAGGTCCGGGTGGCGCTGGCCGCCTACTTCCAGCTCATCCACGACGACCCGCGCGTGCCGCGCATCGCCTTCTTCGAGATCCTCGGCGTGAGTCCCGCCGTCGACCGGGCTTACCGCGACGTGCTCGACGCACTGGTCGACATCTGCCTCGCCCTGCTCACCCCGCACGTCGACCACGACGCCCACCCGGCGGTGAGCGTGCGCACGGTGCTGCTCGGGCTGGTCGGGGCGATCGTCATCATCGCCCAGCAGTGGGTGCTGTCGGACTACCGTCAGCCGATCGGTGACGTGGTCGACAGCGCGTGCCTGGTGGTCGGCGCGGTGCTGGAACGCCTTAGCCTTTAGCGGCCGGCTCAGGGCACCGTCAGCACGGCGAGCACGACGAGAACATCCACCAGGCCGCAGAATTCGGCGAACGACCGGGCGACGGTGCGGTCGGCGCGACGATGCCCGTAGTCCCACAGGCCGTGGGCGATCCAGCCCGCGGCGACCGCGATGCGGGCCGCGCCGAGGTCGGCGTGCTGGGCGAATACGGCTGTGGCGGTGAACAGGACGAATCCCACGAGCTGGAGGACGAAGGCGCGGTCGACCCGTCTCGTCAGGGCCGCCCAGAGCACCGCGGCGGCGGCGATCACGGACAGCGCGGCGGTGGTCGGCACCCGATCCTGGGTTTCGAGAGGACGAACACGAAGGTCAGCGCACCGAGGATCGCCCAGGTGTAGGTCGCCGCACTTCCCGTTCCGACATCGAGCACCTCCACTGGTCACCACCAGCCGGGCGGTGGGTAACCGCACGACCTACCCGCATCGGGCCGTACAACAGTCTGCTCGCACCCGCCTACATCGGTCGAGCGGAAAGCAAGTGAATGGCCTCCGCCTCGGGTCCGGCCGGGGCACGGGTGCCGGTAGCGCCGGGATGAACAGCGGGCGACCATCGCGTTCGCTGTATTGCCTTGTTCGGCAAGGCGAGTCGAGACTTGGGCCACGCCCGCGCCGTTCTGTGCGATCCAGCCGAGCCGAAAGACCCGCGATGCCCTTTCTGCTGATCTCCGGTGTCTTCGTTGCCAAAGGCGCTGCGCCCGACGGTGATTCGGTGCGGTTTCGTCCCGACGATCCGGCCCTGTGGGACCGGGTCGGCGGCCCGCACCGGGTCAAACGCAATGCTTCGGGTGCCGCCCAGTTGCGGCTGGACGGCATCGACTCCCTCGAGACGCATTACACGCCCCGCCACGGCACCCGCACGCATCAGCCGTTGCCGCTGGCGCGCGCCGCGGCCGACGAGTTGCTGGCATGGCTCGGCTTCACCGGCGTGGTCCGCAACGACAGCGAGACCGTGACCAGCGCCGACCAGGCCGAGGTGCCCGGTTTCATCCTCACTCGCGGCGCCGATCTGCACGGCCGGTGCGTAGCGTTCGCCGGGCGGGGTCCCGCACCGGGCAGCTCCGGTGCCGAGCTATTCGTCGACGTGGCGCTGCTCCGGCTCACTCTCAACCACCATCAGCTGGCGACCGGTCTGGCCTATCCCACGTTCTATCGCAGCCTGTTCCCCGCCCTGCGCGCGGAGTTCACCGCGGTGTCGGAGGCCGCGGCGGCCGGTTCGCTCGGCGTGTGGGCTGCCGACGCCACCACGACCGGTGCCGCCATCACCTCGCCGAGTTCCCTGTCCGACGACATCGTCGTGCTGCCGAAGTTGTTCCGCCGCCTCGCCGACTACCTCGAACTCGGCGACGGCGACCTCTCCCTCGACGGCTTCCCCGCCTTCCTCGCGCAGGCTGCCGACCGTTTCTTCATCATCTCCACCGGCCACTCCACCACCGGCTTGGACGCGATCACCGTGATCGACGGGTCAACGGTTCGCCTCACCCACCCGCCGACCGATCTGGTTTTCGACGAGAAGTAGCTGTTGCCCGGCGCTCGGATCGGGTAACCCACCGATATGACTACTCACGAGCAGCAGCAACTCGACGAGGTCATCGAACGGTTGACCATCCGGTACCCGAACATTCCCCCCGAAGAGATCACCGACATCGTGCGCGAGACGTACCAGCATTTCGGATCGGCGCAGGTGCGCGACTTCGTTCCCCTGCTCGTCGAGCACCACGTGAAGGACGAGCTCGGCACGCCGACCGGGGACATTCCGCCGATCCCGGATTGAATCCGGCGCGGGCCCGGCTAGCGTGGAGGCCACCACGCAAACCATTAGGAGGTCCGCATGCCTGAATCAGTGCGCGGTGTCGTCGCTCTCACGAAGAACGCGCCCGTGGAAACCGTCGACATCGTGATTCCCGACCCGGGACCGCACGATGTGGTGGTCCGGGTGCAGGCGTGCGGGGTGTGCCACACCGATCTGCACTACCGCGAGGGCGGGATCAACGACGAGTTCCCGTTCCTGCTCGGGCACGAGGCGGCCGGTGTCGTCGAATCGGTCGGCGAGGCGGTAACCCACGTGGTCGAGGGCGATTTCGTCGTCCTGAACTGGCGCGCGGTCTGCGGTGAGTGCCGTGCGTGTCGGCGTGGCCGCCCGTGGTACTGCTTCGACACCCACAACGCGAGCGTCCCGATGACGCTCGCCGACGGCACCCCGCTCACCCCGGCGCTGGGTATCGGCGCCTTCGCCGACAAGACGCTGGTACACGAAAAGCAGTGCACGCGAGTCGATCCCGGCACCGACCCGGCCGTCGCGGGCCTGCTCGGCTGCGGTGTGATGGCCGGTATCGGCGCCGCCATGAACACCGGTTCGGTCTCGCGCGGCGACAGCGTCGCCGTGATCGGGTGCGGTGGGGTGGGTGACGCCGCGATCGCCGGTGCGAACCTCGCGGGCGCGGGCACCATCATCGCGATCGACCGTGATGCGCGGAAGCTGGAGTGGGCCAAGGACTTCGGCGCCACCCACACGATCGATGCCACCAGCGGCGACGTGGTGGAACAGATCAAAGACCTGACCGACGGTTTCGGTGCCGACGTGGTGATCGACGCGGTCGGCAGGCCGGAGACCTGGAAGCAGGCGTTCTACGGCCGCGACCTCGCGGGCACCGTGGTGCTCGTCGGCGTCCCGACCCCGGACATGAGCCTCGACATGCCCCTGATCGACCTGTTCTCGCACGGCGGTTCGCTGAAATCGTCGTGGTACGGCGACTGCCTGCCCGAGCGCGACTTCCCCATGCTCATCGACCTGTACCGGCAGGGCCGACTGCCACTGGACCGGTTCGTCACCGAACGCATCGGCATCGATGACGTCGAGGCTTCCTTCACCGCCATGGGCGAGGGTCGCGTGCTGCGCTCGGTGGTGGTCTGGTGAGCGCCCGCATCGAAAAGGTCGTCACCTCCGGCACTTTCAGCCTCGACGGCGGCACCTGGGACGTCGACAACAATGTGTGGCTGATCGGTGACGACGACGAGGTGCTGGTGATCGACGCCGCCCACGACGCCGACGCCATCGCCGCCGCCGTCGGCAATCGGAACGTCACCGCGATCCTGTGCACGCACGGTCACAACGACCACGTCACCGTCGCCCCCGACCTGGCCACCCGCCTGGACGCCCCCATCCTCCTCCACCCCGGCGACGAACCGCTGTGGCGGATGACCCACCCGTCCGTCGGCTACCGCTCCCTCGACGGCACCGACCGAATCACGGTGGCGGGCACCGACATCGACATCCTGCACACCCCGGGCCACTCCCCCGGTTCGGTCTCCCTGTACGCCCCCGACCTCGCGGCCCTCTTCACCGGCGACACCCTGTTCTCCGGTGGGCCGGGAGCGACCGGGCGATCCTTCTCCGATTTCGACACGATCATCGATTCGATCCGGGACCGGTTGCTCACCCTCCCGGAGGACACGGCGGTCAACACCGGTCACGGTGACAGCACGACGATCGGGGCGGAGAAACCGTCGCTCGCGGAGTGGATCGCGCGAGGTCACTGAGCCCCCGGTGAGCACGGCCCGTCGCGTCAGCCGACACGACGGGCGCGGGCGAGCGAAAGCCCGCCGACGACCACGCTCGCCAGCCCGAAGGCAATCGCCACGACGCCCCCGCCGAGACCGTTCCCGGTGCCGAGCCCTCCTTCGGCCGTGGCGACTACCCAGGCGCCACCGACGATGGCGATCAGTCCCGCGACCAGAGCGAATACCGCTCTGGTCGCGGCGGGCCGGGCCAGCGCCCAGCCACCCGCGAGCACACCGAGCAGGCCGATGACCGCGGCCGATGACGCGACGAGACGACCGGAAGTCATCCCGTAGGACGCGGCGAGCGCAGTCGCTGCCGAAGCGGGGGCGGCCGTGCCGACGGCAAGCGGGGCGGTGACAGCGAGCGCGGCCAGGGCGCGAATCAAGGTGGGCATGATGTTCTCCTTCGTGTGGACGTGTCAGTGAGATGCACGACTGGGCGGTCGTTGCACGCGCCGAAATCGATGTGGACGCGGCACCGGCCGATCGCCGACTGCGAACCGGAGGCGGAATCACCGCGTGGCGACGATCGACCTGCTTCGGAGTACGCCTCGCACGAGCGGCGCAGCCCACGAGCCGATGCGCCACCATCGACCTCCCCGGATGTCGAGGAGCGTCCCACCGCCGCGGGTGGTGGCGATCGGTTTTTGGAGTGCGCCGACGGGCGAGCGATATCGTTCACCGCGCCGATGTGCCGCCGTCGCCACCGGCTTCGTGCCGGAGGTCGTCGGCGATCAGCTCAAGAATGGCTGAAGCGCAGGGTCCGGTCGTCATGCCGCAGTGGACAATTCGTGATGCTGCGGATGCGGTACCGACGGAGCGGGGCGGAGCCGTTCTTCGCTCGGAGTACCGCGTTCGTGGTAGTCGACGAGTCACCCAGCCGGACGACGCGGTCGATAGTGGGTCCGGGCTAGGGTGCACGGATGAGTAGGGCACGGGTGGTCGACTGGGTGGTCGCCGTCGGTGTGGCGGTGGCACTGCTGGTCACCGGGGTGAGCCGGGCGCACGGCAGCCCCGAGTGGCTCGGCTACGCGCTGCTCGTCGCGAGCGGTCTGGCCTTGGCCGGGCGTCGGCGTGCACCGGTGGCCGTGCTGGTGGTGACCGGGTTGTGCGCGGTGGGTTATCAGGCGCTCGGCTTCGACGTACCCGTTGTGGCGTTCCTGTTCGCGGTGTATTTCGCGGTCCGCGCCGGGCACCATGTCGTGACAGTGATCGCGGCCGTCGCCCTGATCGCCGCATTGCCGCTGGCCGCCATGATCACCCTGCACGACACCGCCGCGGCCCTCGCTCGCGGTCGCGACGCACTCGAACTCGCCTGGTTGATCGCGGCGGGCGCGGCCGGTGAGGCCCTGCGGCAGGCCGAGCGCCGCGCCGACGAAGCCGAACGCACGCGCGAGGAGACCGCGCGCCGCCGAGCCGACGAGGAACGCCTGCACATCGCCCGCGAGCTGCACAACTCGCTCACCCACCAGATCTCGGTGATCAAGGTGCAGTCCGAAGCCGCCGTACACGTGGCACGCAAGCGCGGCGAGGACGTGCCCGCCGCCCTCCTCGCCATCCGGGACGCAGGCCGGGAAGCTGCCCGCGACCTGCGGGCGACCTTGACCGCCCTGCGCGACGACGAGGCACCACGTCCCGGCCTCGCCCACCTCGACGACCTGCTGGAACGTGCCTGCGCAGCCGGTGTGGCCACCTCGTTGACCGTCGAGGGCGACCGCACGGACGTGCCGGTGGCCGTCGACCGAACCGTGTACCGCATCGTGCAGGAAGCACTCACCAATACCGCCCGCCACGCCGACGCGACGACCGCGACGGTCCGCGTGGACTATCGAGCGGACGGTCTCGTCATCGACGTCGAGGACAACGGCCGCGCCGCACCCGCCGGCACGGGCGGGGTCGGGCTTCTCGGCATGCGTGAGCGGGTCACCGCACTGGGTGGACGCCTGTATACCGGGCCACTACCGACCGGCGGTTTCGCCGTGCACGCCGAATTACCTTTGGAGCGATCGTGATTCGCGTTCTACTGGTCGACGACCAGCCCCTGATCCGCAGTGGGTTCCGCGCCCTCCTCGATATCGAGGACGATATCGAGGTGGTCGCCGAGGCCGGTGACGGTGGCGAAGGTGTCGAACTGGCCCGTACGCACCTGCCCGATATCGCGCTCGTCGACATCCAGATGCCACACGTCGACGGCATCGAGGCGACCCGCAGAATCGCCGCCGACCCCGCCCTTGCCGACGTGCACGTGGTCATCCTCACCAACTACGGCCTCGACGACTACGTGTTCGAGGCGCTCCGCGCGGGCGCGGCCGGTTTCCTCGTCAAAGACATCGAGCCCGAAGATTTCCTGCACGCCATCCGGGTGGCCGCCCGCGGCGATGCCCTACTCGCCCCGTCCATCACGCGCCGCCTCATCGCCCGCTATGTCACCGAACCACCTTCTCCCCCAGTCAGTTCCGGCCTGGAAGAACTCACCACTCGTGAACGCGAGGCCGTCGCCTTGGCGGCACGAGGGCTGTCCAACGACGACATCGCCAACCAGATGTTCATCAGTCCCCACACCGCCAAAACCCACCTCAACCGGGCCATGACCAAACTCCACGCCCGGGACCGAGCCCAACTCGTTGTCTTCGCCTACGAATCGGGCCTGGTCAGTCCCCGCGGCCGCTGAACCCGACCGGTGACGCACGCAGCAGACCTCGGCAACAGTCAGCCACCACAGCAATGCTGCGGTGGCTCGACGTGAGGGGAAGTTCTTCCAGGCCCCTCAGAACGAATGACAGTGCCTGGTCAGGAGACGGAGCTCACTGGCCGCCGCCGGTTCGAGGTGAGCCCTCCGGCGGCGGCAAAGCCGATTCAGCTGTGTGGCAGGGGTTCCGAGTTCGCCACCGTGTAGTGGGCGCGCCCCGGCGAACAAGGGCTGTAGAGCGACGACATGGTGGCGAGGTCGCAGATTCCGCTGGTCAGCATCTGGAAGGGTGTGATGCCGAGCAGAACGATGAGGCCTATCAGGTCGCCGTTCTGGGCGAGGTAGCCGGCCGACTGTGCTGCCGCCGACCCGGCGTCGGCTGCGGACGAACCGGTTTCGGATTCAGTGGCGATCGGTGCCGGTTGTGCGGCGGCGGTGGCCGTCGCGGTGAGTACGCCGGTCGCGACGATCGCGGCGGCGGTGAGGCGGAGGGTGGTACGCATAATGCTCCTCGGTCGGTACGGGTGAATCAGCGTGGGGGAACGCTCATGTCGCGGTTCATGGTCGGGATCTCGATACTGATCGGCAGGCGCAATTCGGCCAGGTAGGTCAGCGCCGCCTTGCGCAGGAACTCGTCGAGCAGCCAGTACGCGTCGGCCACCGGCGGGACGGCACCGAGCACGCCCTCGCGCACGGCGATGAACGGGCCCCAGCTGAAGCGCAGCAACGGATCCCAGACCGGTTCGCGCGGGATGCCGAGACCGTCGGCGATCTTGTCGCCGAGCAGGAAGCGGGTGAACGAGCCGAGCACGGGCTTGGTCAACACAGCCAGGTCGATATTGGCGCCGAGGCTCAGCAACCGGTCGGCGAGTTTCGCGCCCTCCGGGGTGGCGGCGATGATCGGGTCGAGCACTTGTGCCGCTTGAGAATTGGCGGCGGGCCAGGATTTCGGGATGTACTCGTCGCGCACGCCGAGCATGTGCGCGGCCACCTGCCAGCAATGCAGGAACGCTTCCGATTCGTGCTGCGGGATGGGCACTTTCCAGTTGTTCAGATGCTTCATGACCGTGGTCGGCAAGCTGTGCCAGGTGACCATGATGTCGTTCTGGCTGATCGGCACGTCCTCCTCGGCCACGTGCACCCAGTGCGGCGACTGTGGCAGCAGGTGGCGCACCGCCGCGTGCACAAGGCGGGTCTTCACACAGGTGACGACCATTTCGCCATCGGGTGCGTAGGCGTTGGCACTACCGATGTCGTAGCCGAGTTTCGCGGTCTTGGAGATGCGGTCTTCGAGGTCGTGGCCACCCTTGGAGTAGTAGACCGACCGTGCCTCCTTCGGGATGACGGTGCTCATCATCCCGCTGGCGAACCCGTACAGCACCCCGAGATACAGCCCGCGCTTCTTGTTGAATTCGATCGCGGTGTTCAGTTTCCCGTAGTCGGTCCACTGCGGCATCCGCCGCGCGTATTCCATGAAATCCCGCAGTTCCGAGGGCAATCCGTCGGGCAGCGGCTGACCGTTGCGCGTCCAGGTGCGCAGCAGTTCGTTGACCCGCGGCACCTGACCGCTGTCGATCAGCCGTGCCACCACCGGGTCGGCCTCGGGATCCCACACCGTCAACGGGTCGACCCCCGACCCCGACCCGGCGACCGATTCCTCCGGCGACCAACTCCACGGCTCCGGCCGCGCCGTCGTCGCCAACCCCAACGCCCCCAGCGCCCCCAGGACGCCACCAGCTTTCAGCGCATCACGCCTGTTGAGTCCATCCATTGCGTCACTCCTCGTCGAGTACAAGCACACCGCGACCGCAGGGAACGACCGATTCTGGTAGCCCGAGCACGCGCGGAATGAGTATTAACTTAACAGCGACGATCGAGGCTATGCAGGCGTTTTGCCGAGGATGGTCGGCAGCGCTCGATCCCAGAACTCAGCGGGCTATTCGGCCGTAACTTCTCCGATTGCAACCTGTTCTAGCCATATTTTCGACACCAGGGCTGTTATCGACGACGGCCTTGTGCAACGTATACGGTCGCTACCCACAAGGCTGATGACGCCCACCGCTGCCAGAAACAGACAGTCACATAATTCGCAGTCGGCTTCGGAGCCGAGACGGGCGAGAGTCGGGGGCATGCAGGACCGGGCTCCCCGAGCTCCTGCCGGACGGCACCGATGCCGACGGCCCGAGATGGACTCGGGCCGTCGGCTTCTCGGTGTCGTGGTTACTTCGGATACGCGGCTACTTGATCGAGCCGGCCAGCTGATCGGCGTAGGGTGCCGTGAACTTTCCGACGACGGGAAGTTCGGCACGGACACCGCCCTTGTTGTTCGCACCGACCATGGCCATGATCCAGACGACGAGCGCGAAGATTCCGAGCGCGAGCCCGGCGAGGCTGAAGATGATCCCCAAGGCCCCGAGGAGCGAGCCGGCGATGCTCAGGACGATGTTGAGTACCGAGACGGCGCCGAAGAAGACAATGGACTGTGCGGCATGGAATTTCACGTCCGGATCATTCTTTCCCACGAAGAGGAAGATGATTCCGGTCAGCCAGCCCAGCGCGTACGACAGGATCGCGCTGGTCTTCTTGTCCAAGCCGGTGGACGGGGACTGGTTCGGGGGGAGCTGAGAAGATGTCATGGGTTCAGTAGACGGTGTCCCTCGCCGCCTACCGATCCCAACTTTCGACAGAAACCCCAGGTCGCAGAGTCAGGACCGAGCGGGCAGTCCGTTCGGGTAGGCCCAGGCCAGGCGGGTGAGCACCAGCGCCGCCGCCATGAGGCCGAAGTCGCGCAGGGCGATATCGCCGTAGCCGCCCACCATCAGCAGGTCGACGATGATCGTGCCCAGCCAGACCGCGACGAGCGGGGCACCGAGCCGAGGCAGCACCAGGACCGCGATGCCCGCGACGATTTCGATCACGCCGACGATCTGCATGGCGGTGTTCGCATCACCGGGGGCGAGGGTGTCGAACGCGTCGGCGAGATAGCGGGTCCAATCGGCGGTGAGGAGGGTGGTGAACTTGTCGATGCCGAACAGGATCGGCAGGATGCCGAATCCCAGCCGCAGAGCCCAGAAAGCTTGGTAGCCGGGGTCTTTGACGGACACAGCGCGATCGGTGGCGGTCATGGTGTTCTCCTCGAAGTGGGCACGGCCGAGCGTCGGGCCGCGCGGAATGTGGTTCGCAGTGTTTGTTGCGGCGGGCGCGCCGTGTCTTACCGATCAGGACCTGTTCAGGTCCTGGGCGAGCAGCTCGCGCAGGGTCTGCTCCTCCTCGGCGCACGCGCCGCAACCGGCCAGATGGATGCGCATAGCCGGGTCGTCGTAGCCGGGATCGGCGAGACGGCGCTCGACATAGACGTCGATGCGGTCGAAGCACTCGTCGCACGACAGGTAGGGGCTGGTGTCGGTCAGCAGGGCGTCGATCACCGTGGGAGTCGGATCGGTCATGGAGTGCTCCGCTCGGGACGGTTGTCGAGGTGCCCGCTCGCGATCAGGGCGGCGCGCAGCTTCCGGCGGGCGTCGTGGAGTGTTTTGTAGAGGGCGTTGCGGGTGCTGCCCAGCCGCTCGGCCAGCACGTCGATCGGCACCTGCTCCACCACCAGCGACAGCAGAATGCGGCGTTGGTGCGGCGTGAGTTCGCGGGAAATGGCCGCCTCGAGCGCGCGGGCGAGATCGGCGGCGCCGGCGAGGGCGTCCGGGGTGGGTGCGGGGTCGATGTGCCAGGCGAGTGCGTCGGGCAGCAGGATCTCGCGGTGCCGCCACGCCTGCCTGCGCACGGCCACACCCGCGATGTTGACCCCGAATTTGTACGCCCAGGTGGTGAACCTGCTACGCCCTTCGAAGGTCGAAAGTCGTTGCAGGACAGCTACGACAGCATCGTCGGCGCACTGCTGGGCCAAGTCTTCCAGTTCCGCGGCGCCTGCGCCGGGCAGCAGGTCACGCAACCGCCAGATCTGATGCCGGGTAGCGCGCAGCAACACCTCGCGCAACCGCCGCACAGCGTGCCGGCCTGCGGGTCCGTCGTCGACCAGGTCGGTGAGCCATTCCCGATCAGCGTCCGGCCGCACGACCCCCGAGGTGGTCGGCGGCAGCGTACTCATCGCGGATTCTCCGGCAACGGCGCCAGGATCCGCACCGCCAGCTCCGGCGCACAGCCCTGGTCGACGAGCTGCGACAGCGCATGCACATCGACCTCGGGATCGGACGTCACCGTCTCAGCCAACCACGGCGGAAACCCCGACGCCACCAACCACCGGCTGCGCCATTCCCGCACCTCCCCCGGCACGGTGTCGGCCGCGGACAACGCGGCCTGTGTGAGTTGAACAGTCATGATCTCTTGGTGTCGCGGCGACGCCGATTTCTTACCAGGTTGTTCGCGAGGCATTGGCGGGGCGCGCGGCCCGTGGTAGGCATGGAGGATGTCCACGCCGGACGATCCACGTGACGCCTCCCGGTTGCACCGCCTCGCGGGCCGGTGGGCCACCAACGGTCACGTCCTGGCCGACCCACCCATCCCCGTCCTCGGTTTCGACACCTACGACGTCTTCCCCGGCGGCCACTTCCTGATCCACCACATCGACGTCACCGTCGGCGACCAACCGGTCCGCGGTATCGAGATCATCGGCGAACCCGACCCCGACGGCCCCGCCTTCCTCGCCCGCTCCTACGACAACACCGGCAGCACCGAACTGATGCGCGTGGAAATCATCGACACCAACACCTTCCACTTCACCGGCGGCCCCCAAATAGCCACCCCCGCCGC
>NZ_JACBIU010000071.1:0-533 GCF_013839555.1 Nocardia sp. GTS18
CCCGAGGCTTATCGCAGCCTCCTACGTCCTTCATCGGCTCCTGGTGCCAAGGCATCCACCGTACGCTCTTAAACACTTACTAACAAAGATGCTCGCGTCCACTGTGCAGTTCTCAAACAACACACCCGAAGTGACCTCATACCCAGACCTACTCAGCAGAATTACCCGCCGGCGGTTTCGAGGAAGATCTCATCGGATCGTTTGTTCTTGCCTTGAAAAAACACTTTCGCGTGTTCTTTCAGGACCCAATAGTGTGTCGGTATACCACCGCAGGTCGGAAACATTATTTCCAACCTTGATGCGATGAGGTTGTCAGCGTTCCACCCATGAGCTCCGCTGGACTACATGTGAGTCCAAAACGGCTCTGCCAGCGACACATTCACCTCTGTGAACAGTCGACTGGAGATGCTCCTTAGAAAGGAGGTGATCCAGCCGCACCTTCCGGTACGGCTACCTTGTTACGACTTCGTCCCAATCGCCGATCCCACCTTCGACGGCTCCCTCCCACAAGGGGTTAGGCCACCGGCTTCGGG
>NZ_JACBIU010000010.1:0-123513 GCF_013839555.1 Nocardia sp. GTS18
GTGGGGGCTTGGGGCAATCGTGGACCGCGACAACGTAATCCGTCTGCTCGCGGACGGCGGGGGAGTGCGGGAAGATCGAGTCGATGTGTCCTTCGGGGCCCATGCCGAGCACCGTCAGGTCGATGTCGCCGCGCTCGTCGAGCTCGGTGTGCAGCAGCTGGGCGTACGCGGCCGCGGCTTCCTCGGGCGAACCGTACGGGCCGTCGGAGGCGGCGATCGGGAACACCTTCGCGGGATCGAGCGGGACGAAGTCGAGCAGCGCCTCGCGCGCCTGCAGCTCGTTGCGGTCCGGGTCGCCCGAGGGAACGAAACGCTCGTCGCCCCAGTAGACGTACAGGTTCGACCAGTCGATGTCGCCGGGCGCTTGGCGCACCTTCTCGAGCAGGCGGATGCCGTCGCTGCCACCGGTGAGCGACACCGACGCGTTGCCGCGCTCGGCCTGGGCCGCGACGATCACGGCGACGAAACGTTCGGCGGCGGCGTCGGCGAGCAGTTCCTTGTCGTCGTGCACCTCGACGGTGTTGGCGGGGAATTCCTCGCCGAGCTCGTCGTGCAGCTCGATACGGTCACTCATAGGTCACCTTTTCGATTCCGGCGAGCGCCTCGGCGTAGATCTCGTCGGCGTCGAGCCGGCGCAGTTCCTCGGCGAGACAATCGCGAGTTTCCCGGCGCGCCAGCGCGATTCGCTGGTCGGGGGCACCGGTGCGGGTCAGCGTTGCCGTCCTGCCCAATTGCGGTCGAGCGATGGCGATCGAATCGGTGGCCCGGCGGATCTCCACCCGCAGCTCACCGGTCCTGCGGACGACCGGGCAGTCCAGCCGCGCGGCCAACCACCCCGCCAGCGTATCCAGCGCGGGCTCACTGGCCAGCCCGGACACGCTCACCGACAGCACCGGTTCGAACGGCGGCTCGTCCAGCGCGGCGGCGAGCAGCGCCCGCCAGTAGGTGATGCGGCTCCACGACAGGTCGGTGTCGCCGGGGGCGTAGGAGGCACAGCGTTTGCCCAGCGCGGCCTGCGGATCGGGCGCGAACGTGGCGTCGGTGATGCGCCGCTTGGCCAGCTTGCCCACCGAGTCCTGGGAGGGAAAGTCCGGTGCGCCGCGCGGCCACCACGCCACCACCGGGGTGTCGGGCAGCAGGAACGGCGTCACCACACTGCTCTCGTGGTTCACCAGCGGACCCTGCAATCGCAGCACGATCACCTCGGCCGCCCCGGCGTCACCGCCCACCCGGATCTGGGCGTCGAGCCGGGTCTCGGCGTCGCGGTCGCCACGGGCGAGCACGATCACACGACAGGGGTGTTCGCGGCTGGCGTCGTTGGCGGCGTCGATGGCGTCCTCGGCCTCGGACGAATCGAGGGTGCACACGACAAGGGTGAGCACCCGGCCCTGGGTGATGACACCGTTGGACTCGCGCAGCTGCACCATCCGCTTGGCGACCTCGACGGTGTTGGTGTCGGGCATGTCGACGATCACGGGCGCCGCCATTCGCGCCCGCTGCGCGCGAGCATCTCGTCGGCCGAGGTGGGACCCCAGGTGCCTGCCTCGTAGGGTTCGGGTTTGCCCTCGGCGGCCCAGTGCGCGATCACCGGATCGAGGATGCGCCAGGACAATTCGACCTCCGCGTTGACGGGGAACAGGGACGGCACGCCGAGCAGCACGTCCAGGATCAGGCGTTCGTAGGCCTCGGGGGAGGACTCGGTGAACGCCTCGCCGTAGCTGAAGTCCATGTTCACATCGCGCACTTCCATTCCCGAGCCGGGCACCTTGGAACCGAAACGCAGGGTGATGCCCTCGTCCGGCTGCACCCGGATGACCAGAGCGTTCTGGCCGAGCTCCTCGGTCATGGTCTGGTCGAAGGGCAGGTGCGGCGCGCGCTTGAACACCACCGCGATCTCGGTCACCCTGCGGCCCAGGCGTTTTCCGGTGCGCAGGTAGAACGGCACCCCGGCCCAGCGCCGGTTCTCCACGTGCAGGGTGATCGCTGCGTAGGTTTCGGTGCGCGACTGCGGGTCGAACCCCTCCTCCTGATGCAGGCCGACCACGTGTTCGCTGCCCTGCCAGCCCTCGGTGTACTGGCCGCGCGCGGTGGTCTCGTCGAGTGGTTCGACGAGTTTGGTCGCCGAGAGCGCCTTGATCTTCTCGGTGGTGAGCTGCATCGGTTCGAAGGAGGTCGGTTCCTCCATGGCGGTCAGCGCCAGCAGTTGCAGCAGGTGGTTCTGGATGACGTCGCGCGCGGCGCCGATGCCGTCGTAATAGCCCGCGCGCCCGCCCAATCCGATGTCCTCGGCCATGGTGATCTGCACGCTGTCGACGAAATTGGCGTTCCAGATCGGCTCGTAGAGTTCGTTGGCGAAGCGCAACGCCAGGATGTTCTGCACCGTCTCCTTACCGAGATAGTGGTCGATGCGGAACACCTGTTCCTCCGGGAACACCCGGTTGACCAGGGCGTTGAGTTCCTGGGCGCTGGCCAGGTCGTGCCCGAAGGGCTTCTCGATCACCACCCGCCGCCACGGGGTGTAGCCCTCGGGGCGCGGGGCGGCCTTGGCCAGTTCGTGTTCGGAGAGCTGGTCGAGGACCACCGGGAACATATTCGGTGGAATCGACAGGTAGAAGGCGTAATTGCCGCCGGTGCCACGGGTGGCGTCGAGGTCCTTCAGAGTGGTGGCGAGGGTGGCGAAGGCGGTGTCGTCGTCGAAACTGCCCTGCACGAAACGCAACCCCTCGGCCAGGTGGTCCCAGACCTCCTGGCGGAACGGGGTGCGCGCGTGCTGCTTCACCGCGCTGAGAACCACCGCGGCGAAATCCTCGTCGGCGTAATTGCGCCGGGCGAAACCGACCAGGGCGAAACCAGGGGGCAACAGCCCCTGGTTCGCCAGGTCGTAGATGGCCGGCATCAGCTTCTTACGGGACAGATCCCCGGTGACACCGAAGATCACCATGCAGCAGGGCCCCGCGATGAAAGGCACCCGTTTGTCGCGTTCGTCGCGCAGCGGGTTGTGCCACAGCCCCGCCTTGTCCGTCGTTGCTGTGCCGGCCATCAGTTCAGTTGCCCCCTGCCGCCGCGGTACGCAGTTCCTCGGTGGTGGCGTCGATCAGCTCACCCCAGGAGGCCTCGAACTTGTCGACACCCTCGCGCTCGAGCACCTCGAACACGTCGGCCAGGTCGATGCCCGCGGCCTCGAGGTCGCTGAACACCTGCGCGGCTTCGACGGCCTTGCCGCTGAGCGTGTCGCCCCGCACCTCGCCGTGGTCGGCGAAGGCCTGCAGCGTCTTCTCCGGCAGCGTGTTGACCGTGTTCGGGCCGACCAGCTCGGTGACGTACAGGGTGTCGGGGTAGTCCGGGTTCTTCACACCGGTGGAGGCCCACAGCGGCCGCTGCCGGTTGGCACCCTGGGAGGCCAGGTGGTTGTAGGTGGAGGTGTGCGCCCCACCGTCGAACACGTCCTGGTACTCGGCGTAGGCCAGCCGGGCGTTGGCCACGCCCGCCTTGCCGCGCAGCGCGAGTGCCTCGGGGGTGCCGATCGCGTCGAGCCGCTTGTCGATCTCGGTGTCCACACGGGAGACGAAGAACGACGCAACCGAGTGGATCTTGGCCAGGTCGTGGCCGGCGACCTTGGCCTGCCGCAGACCGTCGAGGTAGGCGCCCATCACCGCGCGGTAGCGCGGCACCGAGAAGATCAGCGTCACGTTCACGCTGATGCCCTCGGCGATCACCGAGGTGATGGCGGGCAGGCCCGCCTCGGTGGCCGGGATCTTGATGAACAGATTCTTGCGGTCGACGATCTTCCACAGCTCGATCGCCTGGGCGACCGTCTTGTCGGCGTCGAAGGCGAAGCGCGGGTCGACCTCGATCGACACGCGCCCGTCGACACCGCCCGTCGACTCGAACACCGGGGCGAGCACGTCGCAGGCGGCACGCACGTCGTCGGTGGTGATGGTGCGGATCGCCGCATCGGCGTCGGCGCCTTGGGCCGCAAGGTCTTTCACCTGCGCGTCGTAGGCGTGACCGACACTGAGCGCGGCCTGGAAGATGGACGGGTTCGTGGTGACACCGACGACGCCCCTGGTCGCGATCAGGTCGGCGAGGTTGCCGGACTTGATGCGGTCACGGGACAGATCGTCGAGCCACACCGAGACCCCCGCTGCCGCGAGTGCGGCGAGATTCTCGTTCTGTGCCATGGTTTTACCCCTTCACCTTGTCGAGCGTGCGCTGCGCGGCGGCGACGACGGCATCGGCGGTGATACCGAATTCGCTGTAGAGCTTCTTGAAGTTCGCGGACGCGCCGAAGTGCTCGATCGACACGATCTCGCCCGCGTCACCGACGAGCCGGTACCACGGCATCGCGATGCCGGCCTCGACGACGACCCTGGCGCGGACCGCGGGCGGGAACACCTCGTCGCGGTAGGCCTGGTCCTGTGCGTCGAACCATTCCACACACGGCATCGAGACCACGCGGGTCGGAATGCCCTGTGCCTCCAGGGTAGTGCGTGCCTCGACAGCCAGCTGCAGCTCCGAACCGGTGCCGACGAGGATCAGCTCCGGGGTGCCGGTGGACGCCTCGGCCAGCACGTAGCCACCCTTGCGCACGCCCTCGTAGCTGGTGCCCTCGAGGGTCGGCACGTCCTGGCGGGTGAGCGCCAGCGCGGACGGGCCGTCCTGGTGGGGAGCGTCGTAGGTGTGGAAGTGCGAGGCGTGCTCGTCGGAGTCGCGCTCGAGAATGGTGCGCCAGGCGTAGGCGGTCTCGTTGGCGTCGCCGGGGCGTACCACGTTGAGGCCGGGGATGGCGCGCAGCGCGGCCAGGTGCTCGATCGGCTGGTGCGTCGGGCCGTCCTCGCCGAGGCCGATGGAGTCGTGGGTCCACACGTAGATCGCGGGCACCCGCATCAGCGCGGCCAGGCGAACCGCCGGGCGCATGTAGTCGGAGAACACCAGGAAGGTGCCGCCGTAAGGGCGGGTCGGGCCGTGCAGGGCGATGCCGTTGAGGATCGAGCCCATGGCGTGCTCACGGATACCGAAGTGCAGGGTGCGGCCGTAGGGCTGCGCCTTCCACATGCCGGTGGAGATGGCTTCGGGACCGAAGCTCGGCTGACCGGGCATGGTGGTGTTGTTGGACTCGGCCAGGTCGGCCGAACCGCCCCACAGTTCGGGCAGCACGTCGGCGAGCGAGGCCAGTACCTTGCCGGAGGCCTTGCGGGTGGCCATGCCCTTCGGGTCGGGCTCGAAGGTTGGCAGGTGCTCGGTCCAGCCCTTGGGCAGCGAGCGGGTGAGCAGGCGGTCGAACAGTTCCTTGTTCGCCGGGTTCGCCGCGGCCCAGGCGTCGTAGTCGGCCTGCCAGGCCTGCTGGGCCGCCGCGCCGCGCTCGAGCGCCTTGCGGGTGTGCTCGATGACGGCCGGGTCGACGTCGAAGGACTTGTCCGGGTCGAAGCCCAGCGCCTTCTTCACCGCGGCGACCTCGTCGGGGCCGAGCGCCGCGCCGTGCACCCCACCGGTGTTCATCTTGGAGGGGGCCGGGAAGCCGATGATGGTGCGCAGGATGATGATCGACGGCTTGTCGGTCACCGCCTTGGCCGCTTCGATGGCCGCCTCGATCGCCACCACGTCCTCGCCGCCCATGACGGTCTGCACGTGCCAGCCGTAGGCCTCGTAGCGCGCGGCCACGTCCTCGGTGAAGGCGATGTCGGTGTTGTCCTCGATGGAGATCTCGTTGTCGTCGTAGATCAACACGAGGTTGCCCAGCTGCTGGGTACCCGCGATCGAGGACGCCTCGGCCGTGACACCTTCCTGCATGTCACCGTCGGAGGCGATGACGAAGATGTGGTGATCGAACGGGCTGGCGCCTTCCGGGGCGTCGGGGTCGAACAGGCCGCGCTCGCGCCGGGCCGCCATCGCCATGCCGACCGCGGAGGCGAGGCCCTGGCCGAGTGGGCCGGTGGTGATCTCGACACCGTCGGTGTGCCGGAACTCGGGGTGACCCGGGGTCAGCGAGTCCCACTGGCGCAGCTGCTCGAGATCGGACAGCTCGAGGCCGAAACCGGCCAGGTACAGCTGGATGTAGAGGGTGAGGCTGGAATGCCCACACGAGAGCACGAAGCGGTCGCGGCCGGACCAGCTCGGATCGGCCGGGTTGTGGCGCATGACGCGCTGGAAGAGGCTGTAGGCGACGGGGGCGAGGCTCATCGCGGTACCCGGGTGACCGTTGCCCGCCTTCTGCACCGCGTCGGCGGCGAGAACACGGGCGGTATCGACGGCCTTGGTGTCCAGGTCCGTCCAGTCGCTGGGATAGTTCCGCTGAGTGAGGGCGCGAATGTCGTCTGTGACTGACACGACCGTGGTTCTCCTGACCTAGGTTTCGTCGACGGCGAGTAGATGGCAGCGGCGATGGTGTCGTACTGGACCGCACGCGGCCGGGGGTGCGTACCGATGTACAGGAATACCCTAGAGGTGCTGTTCCACCTGATCGGCGCGAACCCTGAGTGTGAGTCTAGTTGCCCGTCCCGCGATCACGCTGGGGGTCGTCGCCGGGAATCGGCGCGGCGCGCGGCACGTCGTTCACCTGCGCGTCGGGACCGGTTCACCCGCAGACACCGGCGCAACTGGTCCCGGTCGCGGCGCGCCTCCGCCTCTGGACTGACCGGAGGGTGCGACGAAGGAGTGCCCGGAGGGAGGGAAGAGGCGGAGTCAAGCGCCGCGACCCGCGGCGCCAGCCGCCTATGTCACCGTCTACCATCGTCTGTAGTAGTGGCCGCGCCGCAGCCGCGCGCTGCTCGTTCCAATGCCGGATGCGAAGCACAGCGTGCGAGGAGAAACAGTGCGGATCGGTAACCAGCCGGGTAGTAGCGGTGCGCACGATTCCTCGACGGCTCTCGCCGATCGTCTGGCGGGCGACAGCGTGTTCGCCCGGGTCGTGCGTAAGCCGCTGGCCTACATCGCGCTCACCAAACCGCGAGTCATCGAGCTCCTGCTCGTCGCGACCATCCCGACCATGCTCCTGGCCGACCGGGGCAATGTCGACATCCGGCTGATCCTGGTCACCCTGTTCGGTGGCTGGATGGGCGCGGCAAGCGCCAACACCCTCAACTGTGTCGCGGACGCCGACATCGACAAGGTGATGAAGCGGACCGCGCGCCGCCCGCTGGCCCGCGACGCGGTGCCCACCTCGCACGCGCTGGTCTTCGGCCTTGCGCTCGGCGCGATCTCCTTCGCCTGGCTGTGGTGGCAGGCCAACCTGCTCAGCGGTGTGCTCGTGGTCGCGACCATCCTGTTCTACGTTTTCGTCTACACCAAGGGCCTCAAGCGTCGGACCTCGCAGAACGTGGTGTGGGGTGGCGCGGCCGGCTGTATGCCCGCGCTGGTCGGCTGGTCGGCGGTCACCGGGAACATCGGCTGGCCCGCGATCGTGCTGTTCGCGGTCATCTTCTTCTGGACGCCGCCGCACACCTGGGCCCTGGCCATGCGCTACAAGGAGGACTACCGCGCGGCGGGCGTGCCGATGCTGCCGGTGGTCGCCACCGAGCAGGTCGTCACCAAGCAGATCGTCATCTACACCTGGCTGACGGTGCTGGCCACCCTCGCCCTCGTTCCCGCGACCGGTGTCATCTACGCGGCCGTCGCACTGGTCGCCGGTGCCTGGTTCCTGCTCATGGCGCACCAGCTGTACGCGGGTGTGCGCCGGGGTGAATCGGTGAAGCCGCTGCGACTGTTCCTGCAGTCCAACAACTATCTGGCCGTGGTGTTCTGCGGTCTGGCCGTGGACTCGGTGCTCGGCTGGACGACGCTGGGCAGCATCGTCGGTCTGTAACTTTTCGCGCGAACTCGAACCGGCGGCCGGGCAGTGATTGCCCGGTCGCCGGTTTCGCGTCTACGGCAGCAGGACGATCGAACCGGTGGTCTTGCGGGCCGCGAGGTCGCGGTGGGCGTCGGCGGCGTCGGCGAGCGGATAGGTGGCGCCGATGCGCAGGTTCAGCGTGCCCGCCGCGATGGCGTCGAAGATATCGGTTGCGCGCCAGAGGAATTCGGCACGATCCCGGGTGTAGGCGCCCAGCGATGGGCGGGTCAGCCACAGCGAACCGGCCGGGTTGAGGCGCTGCGGGTCGAACGGCGGTACCGGGCCGCTGGCCGCGCCGAACAGGGCGAGAGTGCCGCGCACCCGCAACGAGGCGAGGCTCGCCTCGAAGGTGCTCGCGCCGACGCCGTCGTAGACCGCCGCCACGCCGTGGCCGTCGGTGAGTTCGCGGACGCGGGCGGCGAGGTCGTCGTCGTAGCGCAGGACCTCGGCGGCACCGGCTTCGCGGGAAAGCTTCTCTTTGGCATCGGTGGATACCGTGGTGATCACGCGTGCGCCCTTGGCGGCGGCCAGTTGAGTGAGCAGCAGACCGACCCCGCCCGCGCCCGCGTGGACGAGGACCGGGTCGCCGGGTTCGGGGGTGAACACCGATTCGACCAGGTAGTGCGCGGTCATACCCTGCAGCAGGGCCGCCGCGGCGACGGCCGGTTCCACGCCTTCGGGCACCTTCACCGCCACCGCCTCGTCGACGGCCACCTTCTCCGCATAGCTGCCCGGCGCCGCCGCCCACGCCACCCGGTCGCCGACGGCGAACTCGGTGACCTCGGCGCCGACCTCGGCGACCACACCGGTGCCCTCGGAGCCCGGGATATAGGGTGTGGCCTGCGGATACAGGCCGGTGCGGAAGTAGATGTCGATGTAGTTGACACCCACGCCCTGGGTGTCGACCAGCAGTTGTTTCGGGCCGATCCGCGGGTCGTCCACCTCCACCGACCGCAGGACTTCGGGACCGCCGTGCTCGGAAACCTGAATCGCGCGCATGAGTCCCCTTTGTACACCCCGTGTTCGGTGTCACTCGGGGGTGGACGCGAAACTACCGACCGGTAAACTCTCGCCCATGAGTACAACCGCCACGCCCGAGGCCGTGAAGGTGCCCGCCGAGGTCGAGAAGTCCATCGCGAAGTTCGTCGCCGAGCACGGCGGTTCGGGCACGGCCGTGCTGCAGTACATCGGCGAGCAGGGTGTGCGTATCACGCTCGTCGGCGAGGACGGCGTCCTCGGCGACCGTGTGGTGGCCGATCTGGCGACCGCCAAGGCCGTCGTCGAGCGCGTCGACGGGGTCACCGAGACCGAAGAGTGGGACCGCGAGCTGGTTTCCAAGGTCACCCCCGCCAAGGGGCATTGGGCCAAGATGGCGGGCTGGGTCGCTCGCTCGACCAAGTTCCCCAAGGCCCGCAACGCGAACGTCTTCCCGGGAGCCTGATCCCGGACCGCCGCGATCCAAGCTGTCAGCCGGTCGCCGCAGCACTCACGATGTGAGGGTGCGGCGACCGGGTGCTTTTCGGGAGCCGGTCGTCAGTGCGTCGCCGCTGCGGAGACGGCGGGGGCGTCGACGGTCTCTCTGATGCGCAGGGATGCCCACAGGGCCGCGGTGGCGGCGGTGCAGGCCGCGGCGCCACCGACGTGGATGGCGACAAGGGCGGCGGGGACGTCGGTGAAGTACTGGACGACACCGACCAGAGCCTGAGACAAGACGATCCCGAGCAGCACGAACAGGCGGTTGCGGATCGCGGGGGTGATGCCGACGGCGTAGAGGCCGAAGGCCAGGCCGATGAGCAGGGCCAGGTAGCCGATGAGCAGCTGCGAGTGCAGGTGCACCAGGGTGACGATCTCCACCTCGAGGCGTG
The DNA here is from genome assembly GCF_013839555.1 of Nocardia sp. GTS18. NCBI lineage: Bacteria > Bacillati > Actinomycetota > Actinomycetes > Mycobacteriales > Nocardiaceae > Nocardia > Nocardia sp. GTS18. The sequence goes on from NZ_JACBIU010000010.1 coordinate 9,694, forward strand.
CCACCGGCCGATCGATGCTCTTGTCACCGGCATGCGGTCCGGCGGCGGTGACCAGCGTGCCCGCGATCAGCACACCCGCCAGCGCCACGCCGCTGAGCGCGGTGAGCCAGCGCAGGGGAGCGGGCACCTGCACGGTGTCGATGCCGTCGTCGGGCTGACCGATCTTCGCGTACAGCACCACCGCCAGCCACACCATCACCATCGAGGCGAGCAGGTGCACGGCCACGGTCCACCACAGCAGGCCGGTGCGCACGGTGATGCCGCCGATGATCGCCTGCACGACGGTGCCGCCGGGCATCAGCCAGGCGTAGACGAGGACTTCCTTGCGACGGCGGGCCCGGACGACGGCCAGCACGATCAGCGCCGCGCACAGCGTCACCACGAAGGTGAGCAGTCGGTTGCCGAATTCGACGGTCTGATGCAGCACCGGCACTTCCGACACCCCGACGGGAGTGAAGCTGCCGGGGAAGCACTGCGGCCAGGTGGGGCAGCCGAGACCGGACGCGGTGACGCGCACGATCGCGCCGGTCACCGAGATCCCGGCCTGGCTCAGAATCACCGCGAGGGCGATGAGCCGCTGGGTCCGCAGCGAGGGGAGTGGCAGCCGGTCGACGAGGCCGATGAAGGCGCGATACAGCACGTCACGATGGTACTGGCAGGCGATTCACGCTCGATACCCGGGCTACTACAGTGCGTCGTTGGTCACGTCAGTGGAAGCGGAACAGCCGGGTGGCAAGTGCCCCGCACACCACGCCCCACACCGCGAGTACCGCGACGCCGAACCAGTCGATCGACCCGGCCAGGGCCGCTTCCAGTGCGTAGGCCAGCGCGCCGGAGGGAACCAGGCGCGCGATCACCGTCAGCGCGGCGGGCACGGTGTCGACCAGTACGAGACTGGCGATACCGAGCATGACGAACCACAGGATATTCGCCAGGGCGAGCACGATCTCGGCCTTGAGCGTGCCGCCGAGCAGCAGACCCATCGCCGCGAAGGTCGCCGTGCCGAGTGCGATCACCAGTGCGCCGAGGGCCAGGCCGCCCGCACCGGGACGCCATCCGAGCGCCATCCCGATCGCCCCGAGCAGCACCGCCTGCAACACCACCACGATCAGCACCGCGGCGCATTTGCCCGCGATCACACCCCAGCGTGGCAACGGTGTGGCGCCGAGCCGTTTGAGGGCGCCGTAGCGGCGGTCGAAGCCCACCGCGATGGCCTGACCGGTGAACGCGGTCGACATCACCGCCGTCATCATCACTATCGGCACGACCCGGTTCACGCGGTCCGCGCCCAGATCGCCGAACGGCAGCAGGGTGAGCCCGATCAGCAGGGTGATCGGGATGAACATGGTGAGCAGCAGCTGTTCGCCGTTGCGCAGCAACAGTTTCAGCTCGAGCGTGGTCTGCGCGACGAGCATCGCGGCGCGCGAGGCGGGGCGCGGGTCGGGGGTGAAGGTGCCGGGCTGGAACCGGCTCACGGTCTCGGTCATCCGCGCAGGTCCCGTCCGGTGAGTTCGAGGAAGACGTCCTCGAGGCGTCGCTGATCGATGCGGATGTCGGTGGCGAGCACGTCCATCCGTGCGCACCATGCGGTCACCGTCGCCAGTACTTGCGGGGTGATCTCGCCTTCGACCAGGTAGGTGCCCGGGGTGGTCTCGTGCGGTGAGAACCCTTCGGGCAGGGCCGATTTCAGCAGCTCGATATCGAGTTTCGGTGGGGCGCAGAACCTCAGCTGACCGGCGGCGCCGTGCGCGGTGACCTCGGCGGGGGTGCCCTGGGCGACGATCTCACCGTGGTCGATGATGACGAGCTGGTCGGCGAGCTGTTCGGCCTCGTCCATCATGTGCGTGGTGAGCACGACGCTCACCCCGTCGCGGCGCAGGGCGTCGATCAGTTCCCACACGATCAGCCTGGCCTGGGCGTCCAGACCGGCGGTCGGCTCGTCGAGGAACACGATCTCCGGCCTGCCGACCAGGGCGCAGGCGAGGGCGAGGCGTTGCTGCTGACCGCCCGAGAGGCGCCGGTAAGGGGTGCGCCGGTTGTCCTGCAGGCCGAGGGTGCGCAGCAGCCAGTCGGGGTCGATGGGGTCGGCGGAATAGGCGGCGACCAGGTCGAGCATCTCGCCCGCGCGGGCGCCGGGGTAGGCGCCGCCGCCCTGCAACATCACGCCGATGCGTGGCCGCAGCTGTTCGGAGTCGGCGATCGGATCCAGGCCGAGCACGCGGACCGTGCCCGCGTCGGGGCGCACGAAGCCCTCGCACATCTCGACGGTGGTGGTCTTTCCGGCGCCGTTGGGGCCGAGCAGCGCGAAAACCTGCGCCTGTTCCACGTCGAAACGCAGGCCGTCGACCGCGGTGGTGTCGCCGTAGCGCTTGACCACGCCGTCGACGCTAACGGCGGGTCCCGGGCTTCTCGTCACGATGTGACACGGTAAGCCGTGGCCTCCTGTGACGGAGCCGACACCCCCGCCTGGGCCCGCCACGGCAGGGTGTGCCGGGTGAGGACATAGAACAGCGCGAAGCACACCGCGGCCGCCAGGGCGGCGCCGATGATCTGGAAGACCTGGAATTCGGCACCACGCGGCATGACGAGCATCGACACCACCGCCGAGAACGCCACGGCGGGCACGCGGAACACCGGTTGCGTGGCCCAGGCGGCGAGCGGGACGATCGCCCACAGCAGGTACCAGGGCTGGACCACCGGGAAGAGCAGCACGATCGCGCCGAGGGACACACCGAGCGCGCCCACCGGATGCAGGCGGCCGGTGCCGGTCGCCACCAGCATCCGCACCGTCACATAGCCCGCGACCAGTCCCGCGATGGGCCGGGTGATCGACAGCAGTGCCGTGGTGTGGTCGCCGAGCCCGAGCAGCACCCCGCCGAAACCGGTGATGACGCCGATCACCGTCGGCAGCGACATCCAGCTGCGCACCGCGTTGGCGACGCTGAGGGTGAACACCCACCCGAAGCCGAGTCCGCTGGCCCAGCTCACGAAAAGCGTTGTCGCCCCGGCGATCACCCCGAGCAGGGCGGCGGCCTTGACGACGGCGAGCAGGCTGCCGCCCCAGCGCCGTGCCAGCGCCATCCCGACGAAGCCGAGCGCGATGATGGAGGTGAACTTGATCGACGACGACAGCGTGATCACCACCGCGCCGGCGATCAGTAGGGCGTAACCGCGCGCGTCCAGCGGTGGCAGATGGCCGTTGAGGGTGTCGCGCCTGCCGCCGTCGCCGTAGATGGCGCGCAGCGTGAGCTCCATGCCCGCCAGCATCAGACCGATCATCAGCGCGTCGTTGTGGACGCCGCCGACCAGGTGGAACAGCACGAGCGGGTTGGCCGCGCCGAGCCACAGCGCGCTCACCGGCGCCACCCCGCAGCGCACCGAGAGCCGGGGCAGCGCCCACACGATCAAGGCGACGCCCGCGAGTGCGAGCAGCCGGTGCACCCACACGCCTGCGATGATGTTGTCGCCGGTCAGCTCGGCGATACCGCGCCCGATCCACAGGAAAAGCGGGCCGTAGGGCGCCGGTGTGTCACGCCAGATGGTCGGCACATTGTTGGTGAGGACGTTGTCGATCCCGAGCCCGGCGACGGGCCCTTCGGCGTACGGGTCGATGCCGCGCGCGGCGATCTCGCTCTGGGCCAGGTAGGAGTAGACATCGTTGCTGAACATCGGCGGTGCCACCGACAGCGGGATGATCCACAGCAGCAGCGTCCGGTCGAGCTGGGACCGGGTGAGCCGGTGCAGTGGCGATCCGGCCAGCCCGCCGATCGCGAAGCGGCCCAACAGCAACCACGCCCCGATCACCAGCACGGTGCCGAACATGCACATCGCCAACGACCCCGTGTGTGCGCGAGCGAAGATGCCGAGCACCCGCACACCGGAGACCGGATTCTGGTGCACGGGCTGTGCGCCGATGCCGAGCGCGGCGATGGCCATCAGCACGGCGCCGGTGGCACCCATCAAGCGGATGCGGTCCAGCTGGGCGCGTTCGCGTTTGTCGAGGCCGGGGACCTCGGTCTCGTCGCGGTGCAGGGCCGCGACGGTGTGATCGGGCGCGGGCACGTCGAACCCGAGGGCTCGCCGCCCGAACGCCAGTGTCTTGCGCGCCGCGCCCTCCAGTACCGCCACGGGGTCGAAGCCTAGTTGCCCCGGCCGCGATCGTTGTGTCACCGGTCGGCGCAACGCCCCGACCAGCGCGAATCAGGCGGGCGTGCTGAGCGCCGCGGGAACGACGAACACCGGTTGCGTGCGTAACCAGAGGGCGGCGGCGACGATGACGGCCAGGCAGAGCACCGTGACGACGCCCATCGCGATCCATCCGATGCGCTGCGCCGACCGCAGATCCCGCGCCGACAGCCAGCCGGGGACGAACAGGATGCCCAGCGCGCTGAGCGTGCCCGCCGCCAGCCCGCCGAGGTGACCCCACAGCGAGATCCCCGGCAGCGAGAAGCTGATCAGCACGTTGACGCCGATCACCACCAGCATCGGGGTCGGGCTCTGCCGCAACCGGATCAGCGTCACCGTCACAGCGCCGAACAGGCCGTACACCGCGCCCGACGCGCCAGCGGTCATGGTGTAGGCATCCGAGAGCGCCATCACCGCCGCCGAACCACCCAGCAACGAGACCAGATACAGGCATGCATAGGTGACCCGGCCGAGCACCTGCTCGAGATCGCGGCCGACGACGTAGAGCGCGAACATGTTGACCAGCAGATGGATCGCGCCGTAGTGCAGGAACCCCGAACCGAGCACCCGCCACCATTCACCGTCGGCGACCAGCAGCGGCACCAGCACGAACTCGCCGAACACCGACGAGCCCCGATGGTTCTGCATCGGGTTGCCAGCCTGCGCCGCGGTCACCAGGTAGACCAGGACATTGATCGCGATCAGCCCGTAGGTCACCATCGGCACCGGTGACGCGCCCGCCCGCGCGCCCGCGACGGTGCGCACCGGCCGCACGTCGCGCTGACCCTGCCGGACGCAGTCCACACAGTGCTGGCCGACGGCGGCCGGCCGTAGGCATTCGGGGCAGGCGGGGCGGCCGCAGCGAGTACACGCGAGGCCGGTCGGCCGGTCGGGGTGGCGGACGCACGTCTGTGCGGGCGGGTGTGACACATGGTCATCGTGCCATGAGTCACCGACACGAGCCGGACTGTGCGAACGTCGTCTGTCGGCGGCTCACCCACGTTCCCCGGCGACGGCAGACGATCTGTACCTCGGCGAGGCGCACGGGTCGGCCGAGCGGTGCGGCGGTCCGGTGGGCGTGTCCGGTTTCGACCGCCCCGGCCGGGCTATGCGCCACCCATGACGTCTCTGTGGTTGAACAACGCCGAAGTCCCCGCCCGGTTACGGCTGACCCCCGGTTCGCGCTTCGACACCGTCGTCCTCGGCGCGGGGATCGTCGGGTTGACGACCGCGCTGCTGCTGGCCCAGCGTGGCCGCGAGGTGGCGGTGATCGAGGCGAAACGAGTCGGCGCGGGCACCACGGCCGCGTCGACGGCGAAAGTCTCGCTCCTGCAAGGCACCCGGGCCCAGACCATCGCCCGTAGGCACGGCATCGCGACCCTCTCGCGCTACGTCGCCGCCAATCTCGACGGTTTCGACTGGCTGCTGGATTTCTGCGCCGGACGCGACCTCGCCGTCGAGCGCGTGGCCGCCTACACCTATGCCCAGAACGAATCCGAGATGTCCGCTGTGCGGGCGGAATTCGAGGCGACACGGTCGGCCGGCTTGCCCACCGACCTGGTCGACGACGTCGACGTTCCGTTCCCCCTCCACGGCGCCGTTCGGCTGCGCGAGCAGGCCCAGCTCAACCCGATGGCCTTTCTGGCCGCCCTCGCCGCCGAAGTCGAGACCCAGGGCGGGGCGATCTTCGAATCGACACGCGCACAACGCCTTCGTCACCACGACGGCCGGGTGGTGATAGACACCGAACACGGCGAGGTGGATGCGAACAACGTCGTCGTCGCGACCGGAACACCGATTTTCGATCGGGGTGGCTACTTCGCCCGCGTCACCGCCCAGCGCTCCTATCTGGCCGCGTTCAAGGTGCCCGGGCCGGTGCCGGAGGAGATGTACATCAGTGCGGGACAACCGATCCGGTCGCTGCGCCGCTACCCGGCCGACGACGTGCTCCTGGTCGGCGGCAGCGGTCACGAGGTGGGTCGCGAGGATTCCGCGGAGGCCCACGTGCGGGACCTGCTCGACTGGACCGGTCGGTGGTTCCCCGGCGCGGAACTGCTGCACCGCTGGTCGGCGCAGGACTACCACCCCGTCGGCGAACTTCCGTACGTCGGCCCGCTCGTGCCCGGCCGCGAGGAAGTCCTCGTCGCCACCGGGTTCGCCAAGTGGGGTTTCACCAACGGCGCCGCCGCCGCGCTCGCCCTCGCGGGGCGCATCACCGGCGACGCTCCGAAATGGGCCGACACTCTCTCCGCCTGGCGGCTCGGCGAAGTCGCCTCCCTCCCGGCGGGCGCCCGCGCCAACGCGACTGTCGCCCGGTACCTGTCCACCGGCTGGCTGCACCTGCTCGGCGCTGACGAGCACACGATTCCGCCGGAAGGCTGCGGCCGCGTCGAGCGCCACGGGCTGCGTCCCACCGCAGTCTCCACCGTCGACGGCGTCACCACCGAGATCTCCGCGATCTGCCCCCACCTGGGCGGCATCCTGCATTGGAACGACGCCGAACGTACCTGGGACTGCCCGCTGCACGGCTCCCGCTTCGAGCCCGACGGCGCCGTCATCGAAGGCCCGGCCACCCATCCCCTCTCTCCCCGCTGAGCTGGAGTCCGCGCTGGTCTCGGGGTTGCTCGCCGGGTCGTGAAGAGATCGGCCCGTGTGTGCGATGAGTCACCTCGCGGTGGGCGAGAGGGGCGGAAGGTGTGGGCTGCACCTGGGGTTTTGGGGAGGCGGAGCGGTGGTGTGATGTCTTCGTCGCAGGTCAGGGTGCCCTTGGCAAGGTGACCCTTATTAGATTTAGGGAAGTAATTCCGCCACACTGGTGTTGTGAAAACCGTGGGTTTGCGGACAGGCGTGGAAGGGACCGGTCGTAAGACGACCGGCACCCGGTCGTCTGCTGTGCCCGCGCACGAAGGGCAGACTCGGGCGGCCATCGTCCAGTTGCTGCTCGAGCAGGGTCCCATCACCGCCACCGCCATCAGTGCCGAACTCGGGCTCGCCCCCGCAGGGGTGCGCAGGCACCTCGACGCGCTGATCGACGCAGGTCAGGCGCGCGCGAGCCGGTCGGCGCCGTGGCAGCAGAAGGGCCGCGGCAGGCCCGCCAAGCAATACCAGCTCACCGCCGCCGGACGTGGCAACCTCGGCCATGCCTACGACGACCTGGCCGGTGCCGCCATCCGTCAGCTCGGTGAGATCGGTGGCGACGAGGCGATCAGCGAGTTCGCCCGCAAACGGGTGCGTACGATCGTCGACGGCATCGAGCCGGTCGCCGAGCACAGTGCCCCCGTGATCGAGGCCAAGGTCGAGGAGATCGCCGAGGCGTTCGCCGACGCCGGTTTCGCCGCGACCACCCGCCAGGTGGGTGCCGGTGTGCAGATCTGCCAGCATCATTGCCCGGTGGCCCACGTGGCCGAGGAGTTCCCGCAGCTGTGCGCCGCCGAACTGGACGCTTTCCGCGACCTGCTCGGCACCCACGTGCAGCGACTTGCGACGATCGCCAACGGCGATTGCGCCTGCACCACCCATGTGCCGCTGGTCGCGGTGCCGAAAATCCCATCCGCCGCACAGCCCGCGGCGGAACGAAGCAACGACTCCGGAAGGAGTGCCGAATGACGACAACCACCGACCAGGTGCAACCGCTGACCCAGGACGAAACCATTGCCTCGCTGGGCAACTACGGTTACGGCTGGTCCGATTCGGATGTCGCGGGCGCCAGTGCGCAACGCGGCCTGTCGGAGGCTGTCGTTCGCGACATCTCGGCCAAGAAGAGCGAGCCCGAGTGGATGCTCGACATCCGTCTCAAGGCGCTGCGCATCTTCGACCGCAAGCCCATGCCGAACTGGGGCTCCAACCTCGACGGCATCGACTTCGACAACATCAAGTACTTCGTTCGCTCCTCGGAGAAGCAGGCCGAGAGCTGGGAAGACCTGCCCGAGGACATCAAGAACACCTACGACAAGCTGGGCATCCCCGAGGCCGAGAAGCAGCGCCTCGTGTCCGGTGTCGCCGCGCAGTACGAGTCCGAGGTCGTCTACCACTCCATCCGCGAGGATCTGGAGAAGCAGGGCGTCATCTTCCTCGACACCGACACCGCGCTCAAGGAGCACCCGGAGATCTTCCAGGAGTACTTCGGCTCGGTGATCCCCGCCGGTGACAACAAGTTCTCCGCGCTCAACACCGCCGTGTGGTCGGGTGGCTCGTTCATCTACGTGCCGCCGGGCGTGCACGTCGACATCCCGCTGCAGGCCTACTTCCGGATCAACACCGAGAACATGGGCCAGTTCGAGCGGACGCTGATCATCGTCGACGAGGACGCCTACGTCCACTACGTCGAGGGCTGCACCGCGCCGATCTACAAGTCCGACTCGCTGCACTCCGCGGTCGTCGAGATCATCGTGAAGAAGGGCGGCCGCTGCCGCTACACGACCATCCAGAACTGGTCGAACAACGTCTACAACCTGGTCACCAAGCGGGCCAAGGCGGAGGCGGGCGCCACCATGGAGTGGGTCGACGGCAATATCGGCTCCAAGGTCACCATGAAGTACCCGGCGGTCTGGATGACCGGTGAGCACGCGCACGGCGAGGTCCTCTCCGTCGCGTTCGCCGGCCCCGGCCAGCACCAGGACACCGGCGCCAAGATGCTGCACCTGGCCCCGCACACCTCCTCGACCATCGTGTCGAAGTCGGTGGCGCGTGGCGGCGGTCGCGCGTCGTACCGCGGCCTGGTCCAGGTCAACAAGGGCGCCTACGGCTCCAAGTCGACGGTGAAGTGTGACGCGCTGCTGGTCGACACGATCAGCCGCTCCGACACCTACCCCTACGTCGACATCCGCGAGGACGACGTGACCATGGGCCACGAGGCCACGGTCTCCAAGGTGTCCGAGGATCAGCTGTTCTACCTGATGAGCCGCGGTCTCACCGAGGACGAGGCGATGGCCATGGTGGTGCGCGGCTTCGTGGAGCCCATCGCCAAGGAACTGCCGATGGAATACGCACTGGAACTGAACCGGCTCATCGAGCTGCAGATGGAAGGGGCCGTGGGCTGATGTCGACGCTCGAGACGCCGACCCAGAACCCGGGCGCGGGCGCCGCGGTCAACAAGGGCGAGGTCTTCACCTCGTTCGACGTGGACGCATTCGAGATCCCGTCGGGTCGCGACGAGGCGTGGCGGTTCACTCCGTTGCGTCGGCTGCGCGGCCTGCACGACGGTACGGCCGTGCGTGACGGTCAGGCCACCGTCGAGGTGAGCGAGGTCGCCGGTGTCACCGTGGAAACGGTCGACCGCACCGACGCCCGTCTCGGCCAGGCCGGTACCCCCGCCGATCGCGTTGCCGCCCAGGCCTATTCGGGCTTCGAGACCGCGACCGTCATCACCGTCGGCAAGGAGACCGAGGTTTCCGACCCCGTCACCGTGACCATCACCGGTCCGGGCGAGGGCAAGACCGCCTACGGCCACCTGCAGATCCGGCTGGACAACTTCGCCGTCGCCACGATCGTGCTCGATCAGCGCGGCAGCGGAACCTACGCCGAGAACGTCGAATTCGTGCTCGGTGACAGCGCCAAGCTCACCGTCGTCGCCGTCCAGGAATGGGCCGACGACGCCGTGCACGTCACCGCGCATCACCTGAAGCTGGGTCGTGACGCGAACCTGCGGCACGTGTCGGCGACCCTCGGCGGCGACCTGGTCCGCCTGTCGGGCACCGTGCGCTACGCCGGTCCCGGCGGCGAGGCCGAGCTGTTCGGTCTGTACTTCGCCGACGCGGGTCAGCACTTCGAGCAGCGACTGCTGGTCGATCACGCCGAGCCCAACTGCAAGTCCAACGTGCTGTACAAGGGTGCGCTGCAGGGTGACCCGTCCTCGCCGAAGGGCGACGCCCGCACGGTCTGGATCGGCGACGTGCTGATCCGTGCCGCGGCCGAGGGCACCGACACCTACGAGGCGAACCGCAACCTGGTGCTCACCGACGGCGCCCGCGCCGATTCGGTGCCGAACCTGGAGATCGAGACCGGTGAGATCGCCGGTGCCGGACACGCCAGTGCCACCGGCCGCTTCGACGACGAGCAGCTGTTCTACCTGCGCGCTCGTGGCATCCCCGAGGACGTCGCCCGCCGCCTGGTCGTGCGTGGCTTCTTCTTCGAGATCATCCAGAAGGTCACGGTCCCCGAGGTCCGGGAGCGGCTCGAGGCGGCCATCGAGGCCGAACTCGCCACTGTCGGTATCTGACACCCACTTACTGCAACGAAGGATTCGAATTCGATGACCACCTTGGAAATCAAGGACCTGCACGCGGAGATCACCACCCCCGAGGGTGAGTCCAAGCAGATCCTCAACGGTGTGAACCTCACGGTGAAGTCCGGCGAGACGCACGCCATCATGGGCCCCAACGGCTCGGGCAAGTCCACGCTGTCCTACGTGATCGCCGGACACCCCAAGTACACCGTCACCCAGGGCACCATCACCCTCGACGGTGAGAACGTCCTGGACATGTCGGTCGACGAGCGTGCCCGCGCGGGCCTGTTCCTGGCCATGCAGTACCCGGTCGAGGTCCCCGGTGTCTCGATGTCGAACTTCCTGCGCACCGCCGCCACCGCCGTGCGCGGTGAGGCGCCGAAGCTGCGCACCTGGGTCAAGGAGGTGAAGGAGTCGATGAAGGAGCTCGACATCGACTCGGCCTTCGCCGACCGCTCGGTGAACGAGGGCTTCTCCGGTGGCGAGAAGAAGCGCCACGAGGTGCTGCAGCTCGGCCTGCTCAAGCCGAAGATCGCGATCCTCGACGAGACCGACTCCGGTCTCGACGTCGACGCGCTGCGTATCGTCTCCGACGGCGTGAACCGCTACAAGGATCGCGAGGACGGCGGCGTCCTGCTGATCACGCACTACACCCGCATCCTGCGCTACATCAAGCCCGACTTCGTGCACGTGTTCGTCAACGGCCGCATCGTCGCCGAAGGCGGCTCCGAGCTGGCCGAGGAACTCGACGCGAACGGCTACGTGCGCTTCACGTCCGCGACCACTGGAGCCTGACGACCATGACCGCTGTGTCCGTCTCGGGGTCGGCCCTCGACGTGGCCCGCATCCGGGCCGACTTCCCCATCCTGCACCGCACGGTGCGGGACGGGAAACCGTTGGTGTACCTGGATTCCGGTGCCACCTCGCAGCGTCCGCTGCAGGTGCTCGACGCCGAGCGTGACTTCCTGCTCACCCGCAACTCGGCGGTGCACCGCGGTGCGCATCAGCTCGCCGAGGAGGCCACCGACTCCTATGAGGACGCGCGGGAGGTCATCGCGCGCTTCGTCGGTGCCGACGCGGGCGAGATCGTGTTCACCAAGAACGCGACCGAGTCGTTGAACCTGGTGGCCAACGCCTTCGGTGACGACCGGTTCCCGTACAAGGTCGGACCCGGCGACGAGATCGTCATCACCGAACTCGAACACCACGCGAATCTCGTGCCGTGGCAGGAACTCGCGCGTCGTACCGGTGCCACCCTCAAGTGGTACGGGGTGACCGACGACGGACGCATCGATCTGGATTCGCTCGAACTGTCCTCCGCGACAAAGGTTCTCGCGTTCACCCACCAGTCGAACGTGACGGGTGCGGTGGCGCCGGTGGCCGAATTGGTCCGGCGGGCAAAGGAAGTCGGCGCGCTGGTCGTGCTCGACGCCTGCCAGTCGGTGCCGCACACGGCGGTGAACTTCCGTGAACTCGGTGTCGATTTCGCCGCGTTCTCCGGGCACAAGATGCTCGGCCCGATGGGTGTGGGCGGCCTGTACGGCCGTCGTGCGCTGCTCGAGGAGACGCCGCCGTTCATCACAGGTGGGTCGATGATCGAGACCGTCACGATGGAGAAGACCACCTACGCGCCGCCGCCGCAGCGCTTCGAGGCGGGCACCCCGATGACCTCGCAGGTCGTCGGACTCGCCGCCGCGGTGCGGTATCTCGAGAACCTCGGCATGGACGCGATCGCCGCCCACGAGCACGCGCTCACCGGTGCCGCGCTCGAAGGCCTCGGCGCGATCGAGGGCGTGCGGATCATCGGACCCACCGAGAACGTGGATCGCGGTGGCGCGGTGTCGTTCGTCGTCGACGGGGTACACGCCCACGACGTGGGCCAGATCCTCGACGACCAGGGTGTCGCCATCCGGGTCGGGCACCACTGCGCGTGGCCGCTGCACCGCCGCTTCGGGGTCGCCGCGACCGCGCGGGCGTCCTTCGCCGTCTACAACACTCTCGACGAGGTCGACGCACTGGTCACGGCCGTGCGGAAGGCTCAGACGTTCTTCGGAGTTGCATAAGACATGCGCATGGAGCAGATGTACCAGGAAGTGATCCTGGACCACTACAAGCACCCGCACCACCGCGGGCTGCGGGAACCGTTCGGTGCCCAGGTGCACCACGTGAACCCCACCTGCGGTGACGAGGTGACCCTGCGCGTGCACATCGACGACGCGGGCGAGGTCGCCGATGTCTCCTACGACGGCCAGGGCTGCTCGATCAGCCAGGCGGCCACCTCCATCCTCACCGACCAGGTGATCGGATTGCCGGTGCAGCAGGCGCTGAAGGTGGTCGACTCCTACAGCGAGATGATCTCGAGCCGAGGCACCGTCGAGGGCGACGAGGACATGATCGGCGACGGTATCGCCCTCGCCGGTGTCGCCAAGTACCCCGCGCGCGTGAAGTGCGCACTGCTGGGGTGGATGGCGTTCAAGGACGCCGTCGTGCAGATCGCCTCGGCCGAAGATGCCAAACCTGCCATGGGAAATGGGGATGCGTGATGAGTGAGACCAAGGCTGACGAAGCCACGACCGAAACCGCAGCGCCCACTCCCGAAGCGGAGTTGACGCCCGAACAGATCCAGCACATCGCGGATCTGGAAGAGGCCATGCGTGATGTGGTCGACCCCGAACTCGGGATCAACGTCGTGGACCTCGGCCTCGTCTACGGCATGTCCGTCGACGACGCCAACATCTGCACCCTCGACATGACACTCACCTCGGCGGCCTGCCCGCTGACCGACGTCATCGAGGACCAGTCCCGCAACGCCCTGGTGCGCAGCGGCCTGGTCGAAGACCTGAAGATCAACTGGGTCTGGATGCCGCCGTGGGGCCCCGACAAGATCACCGACGACGGCCGCGAACAGCTGCGCGCCCTCGGCTTCACGGTCTAGACAACACTTTTCACCGCAGGCCCGGACCCCGCGTGGGTGCCGGGCCTGCGGCGTTTCCGTGTCCGTGTCGAAACGTGAAGTGCGTCACTCCGATTGGCGGGCGGTGGTCCGAGGATGGTCCACTTGTCGGTTCCGCGATCGCGGAACTGTTTGTCAGAGGAGAACTTTCGAATGAGTTTCATGGGTAAGGCCGGCTTCGCCGTCGCGGCGCTCGGTCTTGCGGCCGGTTCGGTGTTCGGCGCCGGTGCCGCGAACGCGCAGAGCATGTTCGGCGCGATCGCTTTCAGCACGACCGATTGGACCTACGGGTCGAGCAGCAGCTGGCCGAGCGAGCAAGAGGCGCGCGAGCAGGCGATCGCGAGCTGCGGCACCAACGGCGCCGCCGACTGCAAGGTCATGATCTCGTGGGCGAACGGCTGCGGCACACTGGTCGTCAGCGACGACGGCGTCGCGGCGGCCTCGGGGCGCACCGCGGCCGAGGCTACGCGCGCTGCGTTCGAACGGCTCTCCGAGCTCACCCCGACCGCCCAGCTCGCGAACTTCGGGTCCTCGGACCTGAGTGGCGCCAAGGTCGCCCGCGTGGTCTGCACCGCGAACGCGCGCTGATCGACAGCACGACGCGGGCCCGGATCCTCTCGCAGGATCCGGGCCTGTCGTGTTTTCCGTCGGTGATGTGCCGACGTCGGTGATGTGAGATTTCGCGTTTCGGTTGGCCTTTCGCGCGAATTGCATGATGATCTGGAAAGTTCCGGACTTCCGGAACAGTTTCCAGAGGAGAACATTCGAATGAGTTTCACAAGTAAGGCCGGCTTCGCCGTTGTGGCACTCGGCCTTGCGGCCGGGTCGGTGTTCGGGGCGGGTTCGGCGAGTGCGGCGGGCGACCAGTGGGGCGCCATGGCCGTGGACGCCGACTGGTCGAACTACGGCCGTTCGGTCGACTACCCCACCCGCGCCGAGGCCGAGGCGGCGGCGCTGGAGCAGTGCGGCGCGGACGGCTGCGCTGTCGAGGTGTCGTGGGTGAACGGCTGCCTGGCCCTGGTGGAGAACGAGCAGTACGTGGCCTGGGGCAAGGGCTCCAACCGCGCCGAGGCCGAGCGGGAGGCCTACCTCGCGCTCACCGAGGGCACCCCGCAGAACCTGCTCGTCAACCTCGGCTCGTCGCAGATGGCAGGCGGCACCGTGATCGAAACGGTGTGCACCACCAACGCGAGCTGAACGCGATAGCAATCGGACCCGGATCTCGAGCGGATCCGGGTTCTTTTGCGTCGGTACCTTTACCTCCGGAGTTGGCTATTACCGAACTTTCGATGATGATCTGGAAGGTTCCGGACTTCCGGAACAGTTTCCAGAGGAGAACATTCGAATGAGTTTCATGAGTAAGGCCGGCTTCGCCGTTGTGGCACTCGGCCTTGCGGCCGGGTCGGTGCTGGGTGCCGGTTCGGCGAGCGCGGCGGGTGACCAGTGGGCGTCGGTCGCGCTGAGCGACAACGAGGCCATCTACGGCATCAGCGTGAACGAGGGCAGCGCCGAGGCCGCCATCGCCGCGGCGATCGCCGACTGCCACCTGGCCGACTGCAACGAGGTCATGACCTGGGCCAACGGCTGCGGCGTTCTGGTCCAGAGCAACGACGGCCTCGCGTGGGCGTCCGGTCCGACTCGGGCCGATGCCGAGCGCACGGCTTACGAGAGCCTGACCGAGCTGACCCCGACCGCCATGCTGGCCAACACCGGTTCGGCGAACCTGAGCGGCGCCCACGTCGTCGACGCGATCTGCACCGCCAACGCGCGCTGATCGTCACCACCTGATCGGGCCCGGATCCTTCGCGGGATCCGGGCCTGCCGCATTACCGGGCCGTTTCGGCCTCGAGCGCCGAGGCGATCCAGGCGCCGATCATGTCGGCGGTCTGGTCGATCACCACATCGCGGTCCAGACCCTCGTCTTCCATTTCCACCGAACGCAGCGCCGTGGCGAAACCGGCGTTGAGCACCACGAACGCCATCGTGTCGATATCGATGGTCTTGGTCGGGCCGAGCAGGTGGATCAGATACAGCTTGATGATCATGCGCAGCCGCGGCTCGAATTCGGGGATACCGCTGCCGTAGAAGTGCAGGTCGGCGACGAGTGCGCGGACCAGGGGCCCGTTGGCGACGAGGATCTGCACGGCGGTGCGGATCACCTCGGCCACCGAATCGCGTGGTGTCTTGTCCGCGGCGACGGTGAGAAACTTGCTGTATCGGTCCTCCACCTGGAGAAACAGGCTGTCGGTCAGCTCTTTGACGATCTCGTCGCGGTCGTTGAAATACCGGTAGAGCGTGCCGATGCTGATGCCCGCCTCGCTCGCGATCCGGTTGGTCGAGGTATTGCCGATGCCGCGGGTGCCGAAAAGGTGAGCGGATACCTCCAGAATACGTGCCCGCGTCTCCCTTGCCCGATCCTGTTTCGGACGTTTGCGCTGCTTATCGGCTTGTGGGGGCATCGGTGCACCTCGCGGGAAAGAGGAGTAGAAGGTGAGCGGTTACTCACCCTACAGTCATGTCACGAAGAAGACCTCGGTGTCGGCCATCACGTTGGGACAGGTACCGGGGAAGCAGCACCGAACGGTGTGAACGAGGAGGAGTCGACGATGACGATCCCAGTGGACAGGGGGCTGACATCCACGCTGGTCACCCATTTCGTGAACAACGTGGCGACCTGCCGGACGTTGCCCGGTGACGCGATCTCCGGCGAGGTGACTTCGGTGACCAGGATGTGCCTCGAGATCTGCGCCGGGTTGCTCGACGGGCGTGACGAGGAGGCCAAGCTGCACCGGCTCGCGGTCGCGGCGGCCGGATGGGCGCGCGAGGGCGTGCCCATCGACACGATCCTGCATGCGCTGCACGAGGGCTTCCGGATCGGTTTCGACGCCGCGTGCGCCGGGATGAGCCTGCCCGACGAGTTCCGTCGGCTGATCGCGATCTCGGATGTCCTGTGCACCACTGTGACTCGCGCCTACATCCGCGAGCACCGCGAGATCGCCGGTGAGCACCACACCGCCGTGCACACGCTCACCTCCGCCCTGCTCGCCGGGCAGCCGACCATCACGATGGCCCGCGAGTGCGGGATCGCGGTCGCCGAATCGTATGCGGTACTGGCCCTTTCGATCGGCGAGCACCCCGACGAGCACGATGCCCGCCTGAATTCCTCGGTGGTCGCGCGGCGCAAGTTGCGCCGGGTGCAGGCCGCGCTGGCGCACCGGTGCGGGGAGCAGGCGTTGTCGCTGTTGTCGGTCGACGGTGGGACGCTGCTCATTCCGGCCGACCTGCTCGCCGACGATCAGCTCGACGGCCTCGTCGAAGCCCTGTCGCGGGCCGCCCGCGTGGACGTGACGGCGGCGCTGGTGACCTCGCCCGCGGCCGAGATCCCCGACGCGGCACAGCGCGCTCACGAACTGCTCGACATGGTGGAGCGGCTCGATTGCGAACCCGGCCTGTACCGCTTCGGCGATCTGGCGCTGGAATACCAGCTCACCCGCCCCGGTCCCGGCCGCGCCCGGCTCGGGGAACTGCTCGCCCCGCTGGACAAGCACCCCGAGCTGTACGAGACGCTGCGCGTGCACATCGCCAACAACATGAACCGGCAGCGCACGGCCCGCCTGCTGCACATCCACACCAACACCGTCGACTACCGGCTGCGGCGCGTCGCCCAGCTCACCGGGCTCGACCCGGCGCAGGCCTCGGGGCTGTGGCAGTTGCGGTCGGCGATGATCGCCCGCAGTTTCCACACCGGCCCGCGAGTGCCCGCCGAGCAGGTGGCCTCGACCGGCTTCGGTGGCGCGATGGGTACCAGCGGTCCGCGCCGGGCCCGGGCGGACGCCGAGGTCTGTCCCACACCGGGACTCGGCGGCGTACGCTCGGCCTAGCTCGGCCCACCGGGTGATTCAGCGGCGCAACACCTTCCGGGCCAGCCAGTTGCCGAGGAACTGGACGGCCTGGACGCCGGCGATGATGATCAGGACGGCGACGAGGGTGACCTCCCATCGGAACTGCTGGTAGCCGTAGACGATGGCGAAGTCGCCCAGACCGCCGCCACCGACGGTGCCCGCCATGGCGGAGATGTCGACGATCGAGATCACCACGAAGGTGTAGCCCAGGAGCAGCGGGCCGAGCGCCTCCGGGATCAGCAGCGTGAGGATGATGCGCAGCGGACCCGCGCCCGCCGCGCGGGCCGCTTCGATCACCCCGGGGTCGACGGTGACCAGGTTCTGTTCCACGATGCGGGCGATGCCGAACGAGGCGGCGACGATCATCACGAACAGTGCCGCCTCGGAGCCGATGGTCGTGCCGACCACCTCGAGGGTGACCGGGCCGAGCGCGGCCAGCAGGATGATGAACGGAATCGGGCGCACCACGTTCACGATCACATTGAGCACCAGATAGATCGGTGTGCTGGCGAGCAGGCCGCCCTTGCGGGTGGTGTAGAGCGCGGTGCCGAGTACCAGGCCGATCAGGCCCGCGACGACGAATGTCACGCCGACCAGGTAGACGGTCGTCCCGATGGACTCGAACAGGGTGGGGCGCAGTTTCTCCCAGTCGGTGTCCACCTCAGCCCTTCCGTTCCAGATCGGCGACGACGCGGTCCACCGCGTCGTCGGGTCCGTGCAAGGCCAGGGTGATGCTGCCGAAGGTCTTGTCCTGCAGCGTGCTCACACCGCCGTAGACGATCTCGAAGCGCACGTCGGCGGCGGCCGCGGCGGCCAGCGCCGCACCGATGCCGCTGTGGTCGTCGACGTCGACGGTGACCAGCCTGCCGCCGTGCAGCTCCCGCAGCCGGTCCAGTTCGCGGGCATCGGGCCGGTTGTGCAGCACGGTGCCGACGAACGATCGGGTCGACTCGGCCCGCGGTGCCGCGAAAACGTCGAAGGTGGACGCCAATTCGACGATCCGGCCCTCGGCGAGCACCGCGACCCGGTCGGCGACCGCGCGGATCACATCCATCTCGTGGGTGATCACCACGATGGTCACCCCGAGTTCGGCATTGACCTTCTTCAGTAGCCGCAGCACCTCACCGGTGGTTTCCGGGTCGAGCGCGGAGGTGGCCTCGTCGGCGAGCAGCAGCGACGGGGAGGTGGCCAGTGCCCTGGCGATTCCCACGCGCTGCTTCTGCCCACCCGAGAGCTGATCGGGATAGGCACGGGCCTTGTCGGTGAGACCGACGAATTCGAGCAGTTCGGCCACCCGCGCCTTGCGTTCGGCGCGCTTCCAGCCCGCCACCTTCAGCGGGTACTCCACATTGCCCGCGGCCGTGCGGGATCGGAAGAGGTTGAACTGCTGGAACACCATGCCGATATCGCGGCGCAGCGTGCGCACGGCCGACTCCGGCACCCCGGTGATGGGGGTGCCCGAGATCGTGACGGTGCCCGACGTGGGCTTCTCCAGGGCATTGATCAAGCGCACCAGGGTGGACTTGCCCGCCCCGGAATAGCCGATCACCCCGAAGATCTCACCGTGCTCGATGCGCAGATCGATACCGTCGAGCGCGAGGTGCTCGTCCGCGCCGCTGCCGAACACCTTGGTGACCGAACGGAATTCGACAGCAGCGGCGGAACTCACTTGTTCGCCCGGATGCCCTGCTGCACCCGGTCGAGGATCTGTTCGAGCTCGGCGCCCGGGCGCGTCACGGCGACCGCGGTGTTCTTGGTGACCTCGGCATGCGCGGCGGCCACGGCCGGGTCCTTCCAGATCTCCACCAGCTTCAGATAGGTCGGGTTGGTCTTGTCCTCGGCGCGGGTGACGATCACGTTGATGTAGGGCTCGGCGGCCGGATTCTTCGGATCGTCCTTGTACAGCGCCGAATGCGGGTCGATGCCGGAACGCTCGAGGAAGGTGTTGTTGATCACCGAACCGTCCACCGAGGCCAGCGAGAGCGCGGTCTGCGCGGCATCGACCGGGGTCACCTTCACCTTGGACGCGCCCTTGTCGATGTCGGCCGGTGTGGGCTGGGCCGAGGTGCCGCTGAGTTTCAGCAACCCGGCGGCCTGCAGCACGAACAGGGCACGGGCCTGGTTGGTCGGATCGTTGGGGATCGCGATCTCGCCGCCGGGCGGGATGTCGGCCACCGCCTTGTGCTTCTTGGAGTACAGGCCGAGCGGCACGATGTAGGTCGAACCGATCGGGGTCAGCGTGTCCGAGCTCGCCACGTTGTACTGGCCGAGGAACTGCAGGTGCTGAAAGAGATTGACGTCGATCTGCTTCTGCGACAGCGCCGCGTTGGGCTGCTGGTAGTCGGAGAAGTTGGTGATCTTCAGCGTGATGCCCTGCTCCTTGGCCTTCTCTTCGAACACATCCCAGGCCTTGTCCTTGTCGGTGGTGCCGATCTGGACAACGGTGCCCGATTCCGCGTCGCCCGAGCCGCACGCCGTGAGGGTCAGGGCAGCGGTTGCCATGAGGACCGGGATCGCCAGTACCCGACGGAATTTCACTTGTACTCCCGAATTGCTCGCCATTGATGAACTCGGTCATCCAAGCCGCGCCCACCCCTGCCCGACAACGGTTCGAATTGCCTCGAGCCAAACCCTCACCAATAGTTGGACGCCCGTCTAACTTGCGGGCCTTGCAAGGCATGGGTCCCCTGCTCGGCGCGCTCGGTGCCGCCACGAAAAGCCCTTGGCACGTAGCTCGAGCCGCATATATAGTTCGAATGACCAAAACTAGAGACGGGGTGGGCCGTGCGATCGGTCGACGAATTGTGTGCGGCTGTCGAGCAGGGGGCTGTGCCGAAATACCTGCTGTTCTGGGGGCATCGGTCGCGTGCGGACGGGACGCTCGGTTCGGGCTGCCTGAGTCAGTGGTGGCCTGCGCCCTTCTCGGTCGACGGGGAGCGGTTCGCCACCGCCGAGCACTATATGATGTGGCGCAAGGCGCTGCTGTTCGGTGATTCCGAGGCGGCCGGGTGAGTACTCGAGGTCGCCCATCCCGCCGAGGCGAAAAAGATGGCAGGCTTGTTCGGGGGTTCGACCAAAGTGTTTGGGAAGAAGCACGATTCGACATCGTCGTGGCGGGCAGTGTGGCGAAATTCGGATCGGATGCGGGGTTGCGGTCGTATTTGGCGGGCACGGCGGGGCGGGTGCTCGTGGAGGCGAGTCCGCTGGATCGGGTGTGGGGGATCGGGCTGTCGGCGACGGACGAGCGGGCGGGTGATCCCGCGCGATGGCGGGGACTGAATCTGCTGGGGTTCGCCTTGATGCGGGCGCGTGCCGAACTCGGTGGGTAGAGCTATTCGGGAAAGGTATTTCTCGGTGGGGCTGTGGGCGTTCATGATTGGGGGTGGTCCCGGTTCGGGACCGAACTTTCGATGGGGAGAATTCTGATGTCTGTTGTGGGCAAGTACGCCCTCGGTGTGGCCGCCGTATCCGCGGTGTCCGCCTTCACGGTGGTCGCCGCGGGTCCGGCCGCCGCCGGTGCCAGCGGTGTGGCGATCGCCGAAGCGCCCGGTTACACCGCCGTGTCACGTGATGGCGGATTCCAGGCCGCCGCCGGTGACCTCTACGGCGCGCTCGCGCTGTCGTCGGACGAGGCTGTGGTCGCGTCCGCGGTGAACTACGGCAGCTGGGCCGATGCCCAGCACGCCGCGCTCGCCGAGTGCGGTGTGTGGGACTGCCAGGTGGTCGTCTCGTTCCGCAATGCCTGCGGTGCGGTGGCCCAGGGCGCCGACTACCGATTCGGCTGGTCGTGGGACCACTCGCTGGCCGCCGCCGAGCGGTCGGCGGTGGATGTGCTCGGTTTGAGCGCCCCGCCGTTCCCCGACCTGGGTTCGGCGTCGCCGCGTCCGGCGCGGGTCATCCTGTCCGCCTGCACGGCGAACGTCTGACGCATTCCTCGACAAGGGGCGCGAACCGAAGGTTTCGTGCCCCTTTTTCATCGTCGCGGGTGGTCGAGCGACAGACGGCCACGCCGGACGAGATCGTGTTTGGCGATCGGCGGCAGCGGGTCGTCGCCCGGCGTCTCGGGGTTGGTACGAACCAGCAGGGTGACGGTCGCGGCTGGCACGAAACCGCTGCGCCGCATCAGTGCCGCCGAGGCACCGTTGCGTTCCTCCACGTCGGTGACGATGTGCTGGGCACCACGCGCGAACAACGCCTCCGAGCAGACGTCGACCAATCGCCGGGCGATGCCGTGCCCCTGCATATCCGGCGCCACCGCGATCCACTCGAGGTAGGCCCAATCGTCACGATGCTCGAACTCCATCGAACCGAGCACGAAGCCGACCACCCGATCGGAGTCCAGGGCCACCCAGCAGGCGTTGTCGGGACTGTCCAGATGCTCGGCGACGGCCGTCAGCGACCAGGACGTATACGGCTTGGTCGTCGTGTCGAAAACCTGATGCCCGAGGTCGAGAACCTGACGCAGATGCCCCAGCCCCATCGGTACGACGGCGATCGCTTGGTCCATGGGCCCAGTGTGCCCTAGGCCCCCTTGCGGGCCGTGGACTTGCTCGCCGACTTGCGCGGTGCCGCCTTCTTGGCCGCGGCCTTCTTCGCCGGCTTCTTCTTCGGGGCGGCCGACTCGCCTTCGCGCCGCCCGCTCGCCTCGAGGCTGCGCTGCAAGGCGGCCACCAGATCGACCACCTCGGCATCGGGCTGTTCGGCCGGTTCGGCGGCGGTCGATTCGACCTTGCCGGTGCCGCTGGCAATCGCCTCGTCCAGCAATTTCTGCAATTCGATCTGGTATTCGTCGGTGTATTCGCCCGGATCGAAATCACCCGACATCGACTCGACCAGCGTTTCGGCCATCTTCAATTCCTGGGGGCGCGGGGTCGGCGCGTCCTCGAGCGACGGGAAGTCGACCGCGCGCACCTCGTCGGGCCACAGCAATGTCTGCAGCACCAGCACACCCTCACGCACGCGCAGCGCCGCCAACCGGGTCTTCTGCCGCAACGTGAAATGCACGAGTGCCGTCTTGTCGATCCGTTCGAGTGTGGCGGCCAGCAGTTGATACGCCTTCGGTGTCGCCGAATCGGGTTCCAGGTAATAACTCTTGTCGAACAGCACGGGGTCGATCTGATCCGACGGCACGAATTCCAGCACTGGGATCTCGTGCTTCTCCGCGGCGGGCAATTTGGCGAAGTCCTCGTCGGTGAGCACTACCTGCTCGCCGTCCGGCGACACATATGCCTTGTCGATATCGGAGAACTGCACCGATTTGCCGCACACCTGGCAGACCCGGTCGTATTTGATCCGGCCCCCGTCCTTGGCGTGGACCTGATGAAACCGGATGTCATGGTCCTCGGTCGCGGTGTAGACCTTGACCGGGACGTTGACCAGCCCGAAAGCGATCGAGCCCTTCCAGATCGACCTCATAGACCCCATCATGATCGATCCGCGCTCCCGGGGCGAGCGGGCGATGCACAACCGGTGCCCCGTCGTAATGCGCCGGCGCTTGATTCGATGAAGGGTCTGGTCAAATTGTCGGCGTGCGCGTTGAGTTGATCGTTTGTGGGTTGGGGCCCGCGGGCAGGGCCGTGGCCCACCGGGCGGCCGTGCGGGGTTTGTCGGTGGTGGCGATCGATCCTCGTCCGGAGCGGACGTGGACGGCGACCTATGCGGCGTGGGCGGACGAGGTCCCGGAGTGGGTGGGGGACGAGGTCTTCGCCGGAGACGGCGTGGAACCGACGGTGTGGGCGACAGGGGAGCACCGGATCGGGCGGGGGTACCGGGTATTCGATACGCCGCGGTTGCAGAACGCCCTGGCGGTGGACGGAGTGCGGGTGATCGCGGACCGGGTCACCCAGGTGGACGCGCGGGCGGGCTCGGTGCGGACGGCAGGTGGGCACGTGTTCCACGGCCGGGTGATCGATGCGCGGGGAGTCGGACGCGCGGCGCAGCGGGCTGAGCAGACCGCCTACGGGGTGGTGATCGAAGCGGACGAGCCCTGCGTGTTCATGGACTGGCGGCTCGACAACGGTGCCGGACCCGACGAACCACGGTCGTTTCTCTACACCGTGCCGGTGGCGAAGGGCCGGATGCTGTTCGAGGAGACATGTCTGGCCGGGCGCCCGGCACTGTCCCCCGAGCTGTTGCGCACGCGACTGGAATTCCGGCTCCGGCAGCGCGGCATCGAACTCGACGGCACGGAACCCGTTGAGCGCGTGCGGTTCCCGGTGGAGGGCGGCAAGCCCGGTGACGGCCGGTTCGGAGCCGCGGGCGGCCTGATCCACCCCGCCACCGGATACAGCGTCGCCGCCTCACTCGCCGCCGCCGACACCGTCGTCGAGGGCAACCGGCTGTGGACCGCACGCGCCCTCGCGGTCGCGGCCCTGCGCCGGGCCGGGCTACGGTCCCTGCTGGCCCTCCCGCCCCGCGATATACCGGTCTTCTTCGAGGCGTTCTTCGATCTCCCAGCGGCCCAGCAACGCTCGTATCTGTCCGGCCACGACGACCTGACCGGCACTCTCGCCGCGATGGCGACCCTGTTCGCCGGCCTCCCGCGCCGGGTGCGCCGCACCGTCGCCACCTCCTCGCTCGGACTCGGCTGAGCGGCAGCGGTAACGGGGATATCGGAGCGACGGCGCGAACGTCGCGGGGTTGCTAACATCGCCGGGCGAACGCGCCGACCCGCCAGCAGGATCGGGCCGACGAGGCGGGCCGACCGGGTGACACCGAATACCGCACGTCGAGATGCGTGCCGCAGTGTTGCTCGACGAGACAGGGGTATACCGGTGTTCGAATTCACCAAGCGGCGTGGCCGCTGGGTGCTCGGTGTTTTCGCGGTGCTCGCGCTGGTGCTCGGAGCACTCGGCGCGACGCTGTTCGACCGGGTGGAGGGCGGCGGTTACACCGACAGCGGCAGCGAGTCCAGCCGGGCGCTCGACGTGCTACGCGACGAATTCGGCCAGGGCCCACCGAATCTGGTGCTGCTGGTGGAAACCGAGGACTCGGTCGACGACCCCGAGTCCACCGCCGCCGCGACAGCGCTCGTCGCCAACCTGCAGGAACGCGCCGGTATCACCGACGTGTTGTCCTACTGGACGACCCACCAGCCCGCACTGCGCAGCCTCGACAACAAACAGGGCCTGATCGTGGCCACGGTCCTCGGCAGCGAACGTGAGATCGACGAACGGGTCGCCGCTGTCGCCGACGACCTCGCGGGCACCCAGGGCGAACTGCGGGTCCGCGTGGGCGGTTTCGCGATGCTCATGCACGAGACCGTCGAACAGAGCAAGACCGACATCGTCAAGGGCGAGGCCATCGCGTTCCCGCTCACGCTGCTGGCGCTGCTGTTCGTGTTCGGTGGGCTGGTCGCGGCGAGCCTGCCGCTGCTGGTCGCCGTGGTCACCGTACTGATGACGATGGGCACGCTGTGGTTGCTCGCCGTGTTCACCCCGCTCGCGGTCACCGCGACCAACGTGGCGACTCTGCTCGGGCTCGGCCTGGCCATCGACTACAGCCTGCTGATCGTCAATCGCTACCGCGACGAACTCACCGAGGGCCGCACCCCGGCCGACGCCGTGCGCGCCACCCTGCGCACGGCGGGCCGCACCGTCGCGTTCTCGGCGCTCACCGTCGCGGTGGCGCTGGCGGGTCTGGTGTTCTTCCCGCTGCTGGCCATCCGGTCGATGGGGTACGCGGGCGTGATCGTCGCGGGCCTCGCCGCCCTGGTCTCCCTGACCGTGCTGCCTGCGATCCTGCTGCTGCTCGGCACCAACATCGACCGTGGTCAGCTCGGCTGGTGGTTCCTGCGCGCGCCACGGCCCGCACCGGGCGAGGGCGCCTGGCACAAACTGGCCACCGCCGTCATGGGCAAACCGATCCCGATCGGCCTCGCCGTCGCCGCGGTGCTGTTGCTGCTGGGCACCCCCTTCCTCGGGGTGAAACTCGGCTTCCCGGACGAGCGGGTGCTGCCCCCGTCGATGAATTCGCGGCAGGTCGCCGAGACCGTGCAACGCGACTTCGGCGACAGCGACCAGGACACCCTCGTCGCGGTCCTGCCCGACAGTGCCTACAGCGCCGAGGGATTGGACGCCATCGCGCGCACGATGTCGGACCTGGACAATGTGCGCCGTGTCGACACCGCCACCGGCAGCTACGCCCAGGGCGGGCGGCTGGCCGAACCGACCGCGCTCAACGCCCGCTTCCGGGCCGAACGGGCCGCCTACCTGTCGATCGTTCCGTCCACCGGTGACAGCCACGAACTCGGCGCCCTGGTGGAACAGCTTCGCGCCCAGGACGTTCCGAGCGAGATCCTGATCGGCGGCGTCGCGGCGGCCAATGTCGACTCGGTGAACGCCATCGAAGACGCCCTGCCGTGGGCGCTGGGCTTCGTGGTGATCCTGATGCTGATCGTGCTGTTCCTGCTCACCGGCAGCGTGGTGCTCCCGGTGCTCGCGGTGATCCTGAGCGCGCTCAGCCTCACCGCCACCTTCGGAGCGCTGGTCTGGATCTTCCAGGACGGGCATCTGTCGGGTGTGCTCGGCTTCACCGTCACCGGTGACCTCTCGGCCACCGTTCCGGTGATGCTGTTCGCCGCCGCGTTCGGCCTGGCGATGGACTACCAGGTGTTCCTGCTCTCGCGCATCCGCGAAGAGTACGACCGCACCGGCAAGAACGAGGCGGCCGTCGCGCTCGGCCTGGAACGGATCGGGCGCATCGTCACCGCGGCCGCCATCCTGATCTCGCTGGTGTTCCTCGGGTTCCTGGCCTCCGACATCACCTTCATGAAGGCGTTCGGCATCGGTTTGCCGCTGGCGGTGATCGTGGACGCCACGCTGGTGCGCGGGTTCCTGCTGCCCGCCGCGATGAAGGTGCTCGGCGAGGCCAACTGGTACGCACCGGATTTCCTGCGCAGGCTGCACGACCGGTGGGGTCTCGACGAGGGTGGCTCACGCGCGAACCATCCGGTGCCGGTGCGTGATCCGCTCGGCGTCACCGGGAAGCCGACCGTCGAGGTGATCGACCCGCTCGCTCGCGCCGAGGCCGAGCGTGCGGCCGCCGCCAAGGGCGACGACCCGCTCGCGCGCGCCGAGGCGGAGCGTGCCGCCGCCAAGGGTGACGAGGCGCTGGCGGGCGCTCGCGAGGAATGAGCCGAACGGGGCGGGCCGGGCAACGGCCGCCCCGTTCCCGTCTCAGATGCCGCCGGTGGCCAGCAACCCGCCGTCGACGCGAACACAGTCGCCGGTGATCCAGGACGCCTCGTCCGACACCAGGAAGGTGATCAGGCGCGCCACATCCTCGGGGGAGCCCAGGCGCTTCATCGGGTACACGCTGGCGGCCCGTTCCTCGTCGGCGGAGAACAGGGCATCGGCGAACTTGGTCTTCACGACACCGGGAGCGACCGCGTTCACCCGGATGTTCGGGCCGAGCTGCCACGCCAGCTCCTCGGTGAGCCGGATCAGCGCCGCCTTGGAGGCGCCGTAGGCCGAGATCACCCCCGAGGAGCGGATACCGGCCACGCTCGCCACGTTCACCACGGCACCGCCGTGCTCAGCCATCCATGCCTTGTATGCCTGCTGGACATAGCCGAGCGCGGCCACGACGTTCACGTCGAAGATCTTGCTCACGGCGTTGAGATCGGCGTCCATCAGCGGACCGAACACCGGGTTGATGCCGGTGTTGTTGATCAGGATGTCGAGGGAACCGAACTCGGTGACCGCCCGCGACACTGCCTCGGCCCGCGCGTCGGCGTCACCGGAGTTGCCCGCGACGGTGCTCACCTGGCCCTTGTGTCCGAGGGCGCGCAACTCCTGCGCGGCAGCTTCGAGCGGTTCGGGTTTGCGGGCGGTGATCAGCACATTCGCACCCGCGCGCAGCAGTTCGGCGGCCGTCGCCAAGCCGATGCCCCGGCTGGCGCCGGTGACGAGAGCGGTACGGCCAACTAGATCGGTTGTCATGCGACGAGAGTAACCACGCTCACATCCGTCGGCGCCAGGTTCGAGGCGCCGACAGCGGGGCGGTAAAATAAGTGGTTCTTGCCGGAACCGTCGGTGCACCATGGAGACGGTTCGGCGACCATCTGCTTTCGATATCGAGGAGAAGCTCTGTGATCACGGCGACCGACCTGGAGGTCCGGGCCGGAGTCCGCACCCTGCTCTCGGCTCCCGGGCCGGCGCTGCGGGTGCAGTCCGGCGACCGGATCGGACTGGTCGGGCGCAACGGCGCGGGCAAGACCACCACCCTGCGCATTCTCGCGGGTGAGGGCGAGCCCTACGCCGGAAAGATCACGCGCTCCAGCGAGATCGGTTACCTGCCGCAGGATCCCAAGGAAGGCGATCTCGACGTGATCGCCCGCGACCGCGTGCTGTCGGCCCGCGGTCTCGACGCGCTGATCCGCGACATGGAAAAGCAGCAGCTGCGCATGGCCGAGGTCGCCGACGACGCCGAACGCGAGAAGGCCATCCGCAAGTACGGGCGCCTGGAAGACCAGTTCTCCTCCCTCGGCGGCTACGTCGCCGAGAGCGAGGCCGCGCGCATCTGCAACAGCCTCGGCCTGCCCGACCGGATCCTCGACCAGCAGCTGCGCACCCTGTCCGGTGGTCAGCGCCGCCGCATCGAGCTGGCCCGCATCCTGTTCTCCGCCTCCGACGGCAGCGGCGGGCGCTCCGACCGCATCCTGCTGCTCGACGAGCCGACCAACCACCTCGACGCCGACTCCATCACCTGGTTGCGCGGGTTCCTGCAGAACCACGACGGCGGCCTCATCGTCATCAGCCACGACGTGGACCTGCTCGACGCTGTGGTGAACAAGGTGTGGTTCCTCGACGCGGTGCGCGGTGAGCCCGACGTGTACAACATGGGCTGGAAGAAGTACCTCGACGCCCGCGCCACCGACGAGCAGCGCCGCGTCCGCGAGCGCGCCAACGCGGAGAAGAAGGCGAGCGCGCTGCGTCAGCAGGCCGCCAAGCTCGGTGCCAAGGCCACCAAAGCCGCTGCGGCACACCAGATGGTGCGTCGCGCCGAACGGTTGATCTCCGAACTCGACGACGTGCGCGTGGCCGACAAGGTGGCCCGCATCCGGTTCCCCGAACCCGCGCCGTGCAGCAAGACTCCGCTCATGGTCAAGGACCTGACCAAGCTCTACGGTTCGCTCGAGATCTTCACCGGCGTGAACTTCGCCGTGGACAAGGGATCTCGCGTCGTGGTGCTCGGCCTCAACGGTGCCGGTAAGACGACCATGCTGAAACTGCTCGCCGGGGTGGAGACTCCGACCGCCGGGGGTGTCGAACAGGGCCGTGGCCTCAAGGTCGGCTACTTCGCCCAGGAACACGACACCCTCGACGACCAGGCGACGGTGTGGGAGAACATCCGCCACGCCTCCCCGGACGCGGGCGAGCAGGAACTGCGAAGTCTGCTCGGCGCCTTCATGTTCAGCGGCCCGCAGCTCGAGCAGCCGGCGGGCACCCTGTCCGGTGGTGAGAAGACCCGTCTCGCGCTGGCCGGTCTCGTCTCCTCGGCGGCCAATGTGCTGCTGCTCGACGAACCGACCAACAACCTCGACCCGGTCTCGCGTGAACAGGTCCTCGACGCGCTGCGCACCTACGCCGGCGCGGTGGTGCTGGTGACCCACGACCCGGGCGCGGCCGAGGCGCTGAACCCGGAACGGGTGATCCTGCTGCCCGACGGCACCGAGGACCATTGGTCGGCCGAGTACGCCGAACTCATCGATCTCGCCTGAGCGAACTCGCCCTTCAGCACGGAGATCGGTGTGTCGCGAGGGAACTCGCGGGGTTTTCGTGAGGTTCGTCACTGTTTTTCGTTGATCGCCGGGTGCGGAGTGTCTAGCCTGGAATGAGCTGCTCGGCGACTCGGAGGAAGCCATGAGCGACAGTGCGAGACAGGCCGCTCGATCGGCCAAGGCAACATCGACAGGCAAGGCCGCGCTGGGGAAGGGCACCCGGGTCACGGGCAAGTCCCGTGACAGGTTGCAGTCCCAGCTGAAGAAGCAGTACGAGGCGGGTGCCAGCATCCGCTCCCTGGCCAGGGCGACCGGCCGCTCGTACGGCTTCATTCACAATGTGCTGGTCGAATCGCATGTCGAGCTGCGCGGCCGTGGCGGCGCCAACCGCAGGAAGAATCCTGAGACATAGCGGCTGGCGCCGCGGTTCTCGGCCCGGGAGGCCTCGATCTTCCCTCCCTCCGGGCACTCCTTCGTCGCACCCTCCGCTCAGTCCAGATCGAGGCGGCCGAGAACCCTGGACTGATCACCAGCCGGGTACCGCGCCGTCACCCTGCACCAGCAGATTCGCCAGGCTGGTGAACAGGGGCAGACCCGTCTTGATCTCCAGGTAGGCGAACTGGCCCTGCGGATTCACCTCGAGGAAGTAGTACTCGCCGTCGACGCCCAAGCGCAGGTCGACCACACCGAAACTCAAGCCGAGCGCGCCCATCAGGGTGGCCAGCGACTTGCTCACCGAGGCGGGTAGCCGGTCGGGGGCGAACGCCACCGAGGTGTCGAGCCGCGAGTCGACCCGGCCGACACCCGCCTGTGAGTCGATGCGCACCGCCCATTCGACGCCGTCGACCCACACCACCCGCAGATCGCAGGTGGCGTCCACGTAATCCTGGAAGGTCGTCGGCGTCGAACGGATCGATGTGAGCCGGCCCAGCTCGGGCCGGGTGATGATGCGTGTCTCGGAGAACTCACCACGGCCCGTGCCGGTGCGTTTGTAAACCACGGGGACCGAACGGGATTCGACGAAGCTGCGCGCCTCGTCCGGGTCGTTGGTGATGAGCGTTTCCGGGACGGCGAAACCGGCCCGGTGCGCCGTTTCGAGCTGCACGATCTTGCGGCTCGCGGTGCGTTCGGCGGCCGGGTCGTTCACCCAGTACGCCGGGATCGACCACAGCATCCCCTGCAGGAAACCGTCGCATTCGGCCTGGCGGAACTCGTCGTCGGCGGCGCGCACGCCGTGCGGGACGCGGCACGGGTGCGGCCTGCGCCACCACACCGCGCGCACGTCGTCCAGGCCGTGCACATGCGACAACGCCCGATTCGTTCCGGCCTTGTCGAGACGGAAACTGCCTGTCTCGGAAGGGAAGTCGCGCAGGTCGAGCCGGATGGGATCGAGGCGGTGGTGCTCGCGCAACGTGACGGCCAGTGCGTCGGCGTGCAGGTCGTCGGTTTCGGAGACGATGAGCACCGCGTCGGTCGCGCGTTCCATGACTGTGTCGGCCGTTTCAGTCGAGACTGTCGCAGTTGATGCCGTCGTGGAAGGTGAACGTCGCCCCGGAGGTGCCGCCACGCTCGGCGATCCGGAGTTTCGCCGCCCAGCTGCGGGTGGCTTCGGCGAGTTGCTCGTCGCCGAGGGCTTCCGACGGTGCGGGGGCCAGCGTGATGGGTCGTTCGACGAGTTCCACGCGCATCCGGCGGGTGAAATCCGCGGTGGCGCCGGGCCGGATGTCGACCTGCACCTGTCGCCCCTCCGCCGCGCGCTCCTCGGTGAGCCGCAGGATGTCGCGGCGATCGAAGGTCCAGGTCCCGCCGTCGACGCGGACCGTGACATCGCGCTCGGACTCGGCCACCAGCTGTCCGCGCAAGGCGGGGCCCCGGCTTCGGGACGACGCGGTAGCGGGGAGGTGGATGGCGTCGGTCATGGGCACTCACTCCGATCTTCTCGTCTGCTCGCGATTTGCCAGAACCCCTCTAGGCGCTTCGGATCATAACGTGAGCGAACCTTTCACCGAGGGTGTTCGCGAGATTTACGGAGCGCCGGGCAAACCGCCGAGCGGCGCGTGATCGCCTAGCGGGACGAGAATTTCGGGCAACCGGAGTGTGTGCAGGTATCCGACACGGGCAATCGATCAGCAAACGAAAACAGCAACGGCGCGGCAGGCACCCCGGCGAAGTTGCCGGTCGATACCTGCCGCGCCGTCGGTCATGTCCCGCGGTGTCGGCCGCTATGTCACAACCCGAGGATTTCGGGGTTCTCGGCGAGGGAGCGGAAGTGGCCCGCGGGATCGGCGACGAGTCGGCGGGTGGTCAGGTCCATCGCCCCCGCGGTGACGGTGATCTCGGCGGCGACCGTGCCGTCGAGTTTGATGATCCGGTGGTGGAAGCGGAACACCTTCTCGCCGTCGCGCCAGTCGAAGGCGCAGGTCACGGTGACTTCGTCACCGCCGCGCAGTTCGCGCTTGTACTTGATCGTCGACTCGAGCACCACCGCGCCGATGCCGCTGGCGATGAACTTGTCCTGCGGGATGCCTGCCGCGCGCAGCAGTTCCCAGCGCGCGTGCTCACCGTACTGGTGGTAGACGGCGTGGTTCAGGTGGCCTTGGGTGTCGAGCTCGTAGCCGCGGACGAGGACCGGTACCGAGAACGTCATACAGCGTACAACTGGCGCCTTCGCGCGCAATGTTCCCGATTCCGGTGCAACCTCGGCCACATTCCGGCCGCCCGCGTATAGGTCAGCGGCGCTGGGCGTTCCGTTCGGCTGTCCACGCGGGCGCGTCGATGAAGTAGTTGTCGAATTCCGCTTGGGCGGCGAGGAGTTCGGTGTGATCCGCCGTGCCCTTCGCGAGCCGGTCGAGCAGGTGGAAGTACTCGAATCGCTGCACGCCCGGCATCAGCGCGATGAGGATGCGGGCTCCGCTGTCGGGTGTGGCGCCGAAGGCGTGCGGCATCTGGCGTGGGACGACGAGCGATCCGCCCGCGCCCACGGTGAGGATGCGGTCGCCCGCCATCACCTGCAGCTCGCCGTCGGCGACGTAGAACAGCTCGTCGGAGCGGGTGTGATAGTGCGGTGCGGCCCCGTCGGCGCCCTGGTCGAGGGTCACTTCCACGGTGCTCACCGTGCCGTCGCTTGCCTCGGAATCGGTGAGCAGTCGCACGCGGACGCGGTCGGTGCCCAGCGTCTCGGCGTCCTCGGGCCGGCAGAGGGCGATATCGCGGGTGTCCATGACAGTTCCGTTCGTCGGTTGATAATTCGCTACCGAACTATATCTCGTCGAATAGAATCCTGTCCATGGATGAATCGACCGCCGACGCCGTAGACGCGATCGCCGCACAATGGCGCCGCGAACGCCCCGACCTCGACCTGGCGGCGATGGCGGTGTTCGGCAGACTCGGTCGGCTGCTGAATGTCGCCACTGCCCGGATCGAATCCGTGTTCACCGCGCACGGACTGCAGCGCGGGGAGTTCGATGTGCTTGCCGCGCTTCGCCGTTCGGGTGCGCCGTTCGAACTCAACCCCTCGGTGCTCGCGGACACTCTGATGTTGTCGCGCGCGGGCATGACCGGGCGGATCGACCGGCTGGAGGCGGCGGGGCTGGTGCGGCGCATCGCGGATCGGGTGGATCGGCGGGCCGTGCGGGTGGCGCTCACCGAGCAGGGCCGAGAGCTGGTCGACCGGGTCGTCGTCGCGCACACCGAGAACGAGACGGCCATGCTGTCGGTGCTGGACCGCGACGATCAGGTAGCGCTCGACAGGATCGCGCGAAAGTTGTTGGGGGAGTGGGAGAACGGACCCGATCCCGCTGCGGGGGATGGAGGCACGCGGTCTTCCCGCTGAGCGCTCGGGTGGCCATGGAGGCGGGAATCGAACCCGCGGCATCCGTCCTGCGGAAGTCGGCGCTCTACCTACTGAGCTACCCCATGGCCGAGTCGAGCCCAGCTCAGGACTCCTTGCGCCGCACGGATGCTTCGACGAGATCCAGTACGGCGGAAAGGTTTTCGTCGGTGTGGCCGGAGGCGATGCGCGCGATCAGGCCGTCGAGGACCAGGTCGAGATAGCCGAGCAGGACGTCGGTGGGGACGTCGTCGCGCAGGGCGCCCGCGGCCTTGCGGCGCTCCAGGCGGGCGAGGGTGGCGGCGGTGAGTTCGGCCGAACGCTGGGTCCACCCCGCGCGGAAGTCGGGATCGGTGCGCACGCGGCGGGCGATCTCGAGGCGGGTGCCCAGCCAGTTGAATTCTTCGGGGCGGGCGAGCATATCGCGCATCACCTGCACGATGCCCTGGGTGGCGGCGACCTCCGCCATCCGTTCGGCGTCGTCCTTGGCCAGGGCGAAGAACAGGGCGTCCTTGTCCCGGAAGTGGTGGAAGATGGCGCCACGGGACATGCCGATGGCCTCCTCGAGGCGGCGCACGGTGGCGCCCTCGTAGCCGTATTCGGCGAAGCAGCGCCGGGCACCGTCGAGGATCTGGCTGCGGCGGGCGGCGAGGTGGTCGTCGCTGACCTTGGGCATGATTCCTCCAGTGACGCCATATGCGGACCCCCGCCCCGGAACACCGAGGCGGGGGACTCACAGCACGAAGAGCATCCGAGCGGATGCCCTTGTGGCGCGGCATCGTTCGACACCGCGCCACCGATCGGGCAACTAGCCGCGGATCATGTTGCGCAGCACGTACTGCAGGATGCCGCCGTTGCGGTAGTAGTCGGCCTCACCGGGGGTGTCGATGCGGACGACCGCGTCGAAGGTGGTGACCTTGCCGTCTTCGGCGGTGGCGGTGACCTTGACGGTCTTGGGGGTGACACCCTCGTTGAGGGCGGTGATGCCCTCGATGTCGAAGGTCTCGGTGCCGGTCAGGCCGAGCGACTGAGCCGACTCGCCCTGCGGGAACTGCAGCGGCACAACGCCCATACCGATGAGGTTGGAGCGGTGGATGCGCTCGAACGACTCGGTGATGACGGCCTTCACGCCCAGCAGGCTGGTGCCCTTGGCGGCCCAGTCACGCGAGGAGCCCGAACCGTACTCCTTGCCACCCAGCACGACCAGCGGGATGCCCGCGGCCTGGTAGTTCTGCGAGGCGTCGTAGATGAACGCCTGCGGGCCACCTTCCTGGGTGAAGTCGCGGGTGTAACCACCCGAGACGTCGTCGAGCAGCTGGTTGCGCAGCCGGATGTTGGCGAAGGTGCCACGGATCATGACCTCGTGGTTACCGCGCCGCGAGCCGAGCGAGTTGTAGTCCTTGCGGGCCACACCGTGCGAGTCCAGGTACTGCGCGGCCGGGGTGCCCGGCTTGATCGGACCGGCCGGGGAGATGTGGTCGGTGGTGACCGAGTCGCCGAGCAGCGCCAGCACGCGGGCACCCTTGATGTCGGCGACCGGCTCCGGATCCATCTGCATGCCCTCGAAGTACGGCGCCTTGCGGACGTAGGTCGAGTTCTCGTCCCACGCGAAGGTGTCGCCCTCCGGGGTGGCCAGGTTCTGCCAGCGCTCGTCACCGTCGAAGACGGTGGCGTAGGAGTTGCGGAACATGTCCTGGTTGATCGAGGACTTGATGGTGTCGTCGATCTCCTGGGCCGAGGGCCAGATGTCCTTCAGGAAGACATCGTTGCCGTCGGAATCCTTACCGAGGGAATCGGTCTCGAAGTCGAAGTCCATGGTGCCCGCGAGCGCGTAGGCGATGACCAGCGGCGGGGAGGCCAGGTAGTTCATCTTCACGTCGGGGGAGATGCGACCCTCGAAGTTGCGGTTACCCGACAGCACGGCGGTGACCGAGAGGTCGTTGTCGTTGATCGCGGCCGAGATCTCCTCGGGCAGCGGGCCGGTGTTACCGATGCAGGTGGTGCAGCCGTAGCCACCCACGTAGAAGCCGAGCTTCTCGAGGTAGGGCCACAGGCCGGCCTTCTCGTAGTAGTCGGAGACGACCTGCGAACCCGGCGCCATGTTGGTCTTCACCCACGGCTTGGTCGACAGGCCCTTCTCGACCGCGTTGCGGGCGAGCAGCGCGGCGCCGAGCATGACCGACGGGTTGGAGGTGTTGGTGCAGGAGGTGATGCCCGCGACCACGACAGCGCCGTGGTCGAGCACGAAGTCGCCACGCTCGGCCGAGCGCACCGTCACCGGCTTGGACGGACGGCCCTTGGCGCCGTTGGCCGCCGAGTGCGCGGGGGTGTAGGCGTCACCGGCGTGGTCGGCCGAGACCGAGACCGGATCGGAGGCCGGGAAGGTCTCGTCGACCCCCTCGTCGAGCGCGGTGTAGTCGCCCACGTAGTCGACGATGTCGGAGCGGAACGCCGACTTCGACTCGCTGAGCAGGATGCGGTCCTGCGGACGCTTCGGACCGGCGATGGACGGCACGACGGTGCTCAGGTCCAGCTCCAGGTACTCCGAGTACGCCGGCTCCTTGTCGGCGTCGTGCCACATGCCCTGTTCCTTGGCGTAGGCCTCGACGAGCGCGAGCTGCTCGTCGGTGCGGCCGGTCAGGCGCAGGTAGTTGATGGTCTCCTCGTCGATCGGGAAGATCGCCGCGGTGGAACCGAACTCGGGGCTCATGTTGCCCAGGGTGGCGCGGTTGGCCAGGGGGACCTCGGAGACGCCCTTGCCGTAGAACTCGACGAACTTGCCGACCACGCCGTGCTTGCGCAGCATGTCGGTGACGGTGAGCACCACGTCGGTGGCGGTGACGCCCGGCTTGATCTCACCGCTGAGCTTGAAGCCGACGACGCGCGGGATGAGCATGGAGACCGGCTGGCCGAGCATCGCGGCCTCGGCCTCGATGCCGCCGACGCCCCAGCCGAGCACACCCAGGCCGTTGACCATGGTGGTGTGTGAGTCGGTGCCGACACAGGTGTCGGGGTAGGCCTGGCCGTTGCGGACCATGACGGTGGGCGCCAGGTACTCGATGTTGACCTGGTGCACGATGCCCATGCCCGGGGGGACGACCTTGAAGTCGTCGAAGGCGCCCTGGCCCCAGCGCAGGAACTGGTAACGCTCGCCGTTGCGCTCGTACTCGAGCTCCACGTTGCGCTCGAGGGCGTCGGCGCGGCCGAAGACGTCGAGGATCACCGAGTGGTCGATGACCATGTCGGCGGGGGAGAGCGGGTTGACCTTGCTCGGGTCGCCACCGAGGGTGGTGACGGCCTCACGCATGGTGGCCAGGTCGACGATGCAGGGCACGCCGGTGAAGTCCTGCATGATCACGCGCGCGGGGGTGAACTGGATTTCCACGCTCGGCTGCGCCGAGGGGTCCCAGTTCGCGATCGCGCGGATGTGATCGGCGGTGATGTTGGCGCCGTCTTCGGTGCGCAGCAGGTTCTCCGCCAGCACCTTCAGGGCGTAGGGCAGCTTCTCGGTGCCGGGAACAGCCGAGAGACGGAAGATCTCGTAGGAGTTGCTTCCGACCTCGAGCGTGCCTTTGGCGCCGAAGGTATCGATACTCTTCGTCACGTCAGCTCCACTCATTGGTGAGGGTGTGCCGCCGGCGGGGCTGTGCCGGCGGCTCGCGTCTTCGGAGGGGGATCCGGCGCCGTGAGATGCCGGTTTCCTCGCCGTACGAGCCTAACAGTACGCTTGTCCTATGAAATAATCGGGGCGCCGCGTCAGCTCATGGTGTGCCGTGGCGACCGGTTCCCGCGCGCCGTCGCGTACTGTGCCTGTCGAGCGAGTCGGGGACAGACGCAGTGACGCTCACCTTGGCAGTGTTGGATGCCCGTCGCATCGCGACCGGGGCTCGACAGACCGGATGGAAAATGACCGTCTTGCACACCTTTGCGCCGATGGCCGTCGAACTGCCGCCGAACACGGATCTGGGCAGTCTCCGCTCCGACCTCGCCGACAACCACGTGGCCGCGCCCAAGGGCAAGGACCAGCAGGAACTGGCCGCGATCGTCGCCGAGGCGCGGGCGGACGGCATTCCGCTGAGTGTTGTCGTCGTTCCCGGTAATCCCGGCCACGATTCGAGCCTACGTGACCTGGCCACCGAGCTGGGCAAGAACACCGAGGGCACGGTCGCGGTGCTGAGCGACGACTGGATCGGCACCTACAGTGACGACATCAGCCGGGTCCGGCTCGAGTGGGCCGAGGATGTGGCCAAGTACCGGGGCAACCACCCCGAGGAGGCCGTGTCGGCGTTCGTCGGCCGCCTCGAGCAGCCCGAGGGCGTGTCGTGGGGCGCCGTCACCGGCGTGATGCTGGCGTTGACCGTCCTGGTGATCGCGGGGCTCTACTTCGTGAAGGCCCGGCGCGGCCCCGACGATGACGCGGTCGTTGTCGCGGGCGACGATGCGGGTTCTCTCCGTTAACTGGTTTCTCTCCAGTCACATTTCCAGACCTTCGGTCTGTTTCTGCGCGTCGAAACATGGCGCACCTCAAGCTAATGCCGGGCAATCGCCGAATTGATGTCCCGTCCTGCCGTGGCAGTTGTTTCCTTTGTGAAATATGTGTCGTACGGTAGCGGTGATCGCGATCGGGAAAGCAGTGGTACAGGGGGCATTGGTCGACCCTTGGGGTCGCTGAGTCGGCTGATGCGCCAGTGGCGTATGTCGAGTCGAGTCACTCGGAGGTGCCGTGCGCGGTGCGAGCGGGCAGGATCAACCAGGGCGGTTACGGATAGCGATCGGATTGCTGGCCGTGCTCGCTGTCGTCGTGACCGCGGGCCCGACGACGGCCGTGCCGCCGTCGCCACCACCGAACCCGTCCGACAGCGAGATCGCGGGCGCGGGCGCCGAGGTCGACGCGCGCGTCGGGGAGATCGGCGCCCTCATCAACCGGGTCGCCGTCGCCGATCAGCAATTACGTGCCCTCGACGACGCCCTCGCGGGCAAGCGCGAGGCCGTCAACCAGGCGCTCGTCGACCTGCAGACCGCGCGTGACGCCGCAGGCGCGGCCGCTGCCGCCGTGGCCGACAGCCAGGCCCAGCTCGCCGACGTCGGCGCGAAAGTCGTCGCCGCCCGAGGCGATTTCGATCAGCTCGCCACCCAGGCGTATGTGCGTCCGTCGTCCAGTTCGGTGGTCACCTATTTCGCGTCGTCCACGCCGGACGCGGCGATGGACCGCGCGCAGGTGCTGAGCATGGTGTCGAAGAATCAGCGCCAGGTGCTCGACGACCTGCGACGCGCCCAGATCGCCCAGGCCAACCAGAACGCCGCGGCCCGTCAGGCCAAGGCCGACGCCGACGCCGCCGCGAGTGCGGCCGAACAGAAGAAGCACGCCGCCCAGGCCGCCGTCGACGTCGCCAAGGCCGAGTTCGACAACCAGGCGGCGGCCCGCGACACCCTCCAGCGCGACCGCACCGCCGCCCAGATCGCCCTCGACACCGCCCGCTCGACGGTGGCAGGCCTGCAGAGTCAGCGCGAGATCTTCCTCGACTGGGACGATCAGCAGAAGGCCCAGCTCTCCGCCCTGCTCGCCGCCGCCAACGCGGCCGCCGCCCGCGCCGCCGCCGATCAGGCCGCCCGCGACCGCGCCGCCCGCCTCGGCGAGGACCAGGGCCCGCACACCGACCTGGAATCGACACCGACCGCACCGCGAAAATCCAAACCGAGATCGACGACCCCACAGGTCACCGGCTCGGCCGCGATCGAGACCGTGATCGACCGCGCCATGTCCCAGCTCGGCGTGAGCTACGCCTGGGGCGGTGGCGACGAGGAAGGACCGACCCTCGGCATCCGCGACGGCGGCGTCGGCGACTCGCACGGCGACTACAACAAAGTCGGCTTCGACTGCTCGGGCCTGATGCTCTACGCCTTCGCGGGCATCGGTGTCTCCCTGCCGCACTACAGCGGCTACCAGTACAACGCGGGCACCCGGGTCCCCGTCGAGGAACGCGAACGCGGCGACATGCTGTTCTGGGGCCCGGGCGGCAGCGCCCACGTGGCGCTCTACCTCGGCGACGGCACCATGATCGAGGCCCCCGAATCCGGTGACGTGGTGAAGATTTCGCCCGTGCGCGAAGGCGGCATCATGCCGTACGCGGTGCGCATCGTCACCGAGTGAACGCCGCGGTACCGGGGGCTATTCGAGTACGACGGTCGCGCCTGCGTCACGGAGGGTGGAAACGGCCAGCTCCATCCAAGTCATCGGCCCGGCGAGCGTCTCGACCACCGTATCCAGGTGCCGCGCCGAGGCGTCCGAATCGCGCCATCGAACGGTCAGTCCGGGGCGATCTCGCGCGCACTCGCGCAATGCCATGAAGTTGGCGCCGAAATAGCCGCCGGGGCCATTGGCCGCTTCGCCGATGGCACAGTAGAAACCCGCGAGGTCGGTGATGTCGCCGCCGTTCACCGTGATCACAGTGGGCGGAGGCTTCGGCGGAAGGTGGCGTTCGTAGCGCATCGCGACCTCGAGCCAGCCTTCACGCTCCGCCTGCGTCAGCCCGACCCACTGTCCGGCGAGTGTCAGCCGCCCGTGACGAAGTCGATCCCACGCGGCATCAGCGGATCGATGCGCGAGTCGGCTCACCCATCCGGTCATCGAGAACGCGGGGCCGTGATCCTCGGCATGGGTCAGCGCGACTGCGCCGACCCAGTACCGTCCGATGGTGTTTCCGGCCTCGTCGAGTACGTCGAGGTCGAGGTCACCGAGGTCGGCAGGCCGCCGCGTCGACTCGACGCTCGCGCGGAGCATCGGGCCGACCGACCGGATGCCGTCCGCCCGGAAATGTACCGGTACCAGGCCTTCGGGGGCACAAGCATCGAACTCGTCGCCACTGTTCGCGTCACCGACGAAGAAGTCGTCGAGGCGATCGAACGAGGCGAGCAGCGGGTGGTCGGTATCTTCCGAGCGGAGCGCGAATCGCGCACTCGGGCGCGGGTTCCCAGTGATTGTCATGCTCCACCATCAGTCGGCATAGACGATAATTCGCCCGTAGTGGTTGTCCGTCCAACCAACATCGCCATACGCATTGCGAAGAAGCCGGAACTGATTACCGAGGCCGGGGACCTCATAGATCGATGAATCCGCCCATTTTCGGGCAACAGCCGCTGGTGTGCCGGGCCGGCCTTCGAAGATGTCCGGCGTGCCGTCGGGGTTCAGCCGTTGCGGCAGTTGCCCGGCACGCAGTAGTTCGACAGCATTGCGAATCTCCTTCCTGGCGGCCGGCGGCCCGCCCTTCGGTGCAGGGCAATTGTGCACGAGCACGCTCGTGTTCCCCGCGACCACGTAGTACGTGTGTGGGCCGTCGACCTCGAGGTTGTAGACCGGTACGTGCGATACCTCCCGGCGCGCTTCGACGACACGTGGTCGTTCGTCCGCACGACCGGCGAGCAGGGTGCCCGGCTTCAGATCGCCGGCGTCCACCCACCGCGACAGGGTGGGCACCCAGAACGGGTGGTTGGTCGTCGCGGAGATGATCGCGGTTCGGTCACCGTCGGTGATCGTCAGGGTGACGAGTTCGCGGGATCGTCCGCCGATGCCGTGGACGACAGACCGCACCGACGATGTCGACCGCAGCCCTGCCGACGGCGCCGCCACGGCGACCGGCGTCCCCACGGTGATCTGTTGAATCGCACGAACTGTGCCGTCGGCCAACAGGACCGGAGTACCCGCGACGAAACTGTTCGCGGCGTCGCAGTCGGGCTCGCGCAGACCTTCTTCTATGGCGTCGAGCAGACCCTGCACCTGCGCCTGCCCGACGGCCTCGGCGACCACCTCGGTGTCCGCGGCGAAGCGGGTCTCGTAGTTCACGGTGCGGCGTTCGGCCTGTGCCTGACGCTCGGCGGCGGCCTGTTTCTCGGCGCTGACCGCGGCGAAGACCGCACCGGCCTCGGGCGCTGTACACGTGAGCTCGCCGTTGAACCCGTTCGTCTCGAGCGGGAACGAACCACTCGCGCTGCAGCGTCCACCATGGCGGCCTTCGACCGAGATCGTCGCGGTGAGGGTGACCGTCGCCGTTCCGGTGACGCGGGCTCGGTCCGAGCGGGTGATCCGGCCGGTGAACGGTTGCCGGACAGAGCATCCCGCCGTGCTGCAGGTCAACGCGCCCTGGCCGGGACGGAAGGTGAAGTCGCTGTTCACCGCGCCGGCGAGCCGGCCGATCGCGTTCTGCAACGCGGCCCGCACCTGATCGGTTGAGTCCGCGACTTCGGTGAGAATCAGCTCGGCAGCGTCGGTATCGTCGGCCGGCGCCCACCGCAGCACCCGGTACGGTTCCGAGACCGAGATATCGAGCGTGCCCTCCTCGGTTTCCGCGCGCAGCGCGGGTTCGTCACCCACCTGGACGCGGCCGCGGAGGTCCGCGCGGTCCAGCTGGGCTGCCAGCCAGCTCGCCAGCAGCGCGGGGGAGGAGAACACGGCGGCTTCGGTCTCGATGGCCTCGGGCGCGGTCTGCCATTTGTCCCGATTCGCCGCGCTGACCGGTGCCCGCCCCAGGTCGTCGCGCGTGCCCGAGGTAGGCCCGAGGTAGAGCTGCCCGCCCGCGCGCACGATCTCGGAGGACTGCCCGTCGACCGAAACCGTTCCGGTGGTGTCGCCGGTCGCGGTGACGGTCACGTCCCAGGTATGGGCGCTGCTGGGCACGATGGTCCGGTACCGCAGCGCCGGTTTGGACGACAGCGACGACAACGCCTGGTAGAACGGCGCGCTGCTGCCCGCCGGTTCCGGCCACGCCAGCCACACCGCCGCGCCGACGACCAACGCGAACACCGTCACCACCGAACCGACGACCAGCCCGATCACCCGCCCGCGCGGGCGTGGCTTTCGAAAGTCGAAGACCGGCTGCGGTGGGTAATGGATCGGGTGGCCACCATACGGCTGCCCCTGACCGAACTGCGGATTCCCCGGATACATCGCCAATCGTTCCCCCCGGCCCGAGAATTATTCGGGCGCAATGTGTTTCGCGAGGGAGGGTAACAAGCCGGCCGGGTTCGGGCGAGTCGTCGGCGAAATCGTCCGAACGCCCGGGCCGTCCACGCCGTTGCCCGGCTGCGGTTCGAGCAGGCGTGCCGCCACTGTCCGCGCGGGCGAGGAAGCACACGCACACACTTGTCGTGCGACGACAACGACACCGGTCGACGAATTCGGCGATGTCGCCGGACCCGCCGCGCACCTGGCGGATTTCGGCAATGATGCAGGTAGTGTCCCTGCACTCCGCGCTCGCGCCCGTTCGGGCGCTCGCACCGAGAGGGCCGAATTGCCGCCGAGTCATGGCCGGTTGCGGCGCACCGGGCGATTCAATGGAATAGTTGGGGCCGCACGCACAGGACCAAAGCGAAAGCGGGGATGTTGGTGACTTCGACGGAAGGTGTGAGCGGGCCGAAGCTGGCGAAGGACGCCGGTACGGCAACGCCGAGCACCCTGGAGCGTGACGTCCAGACTCTCGAGAAGGCGATCTACGAGGTCAAGCGGGTTATCGTCGGCCAGGATCGGCTCGTCGAGCGGTTGCTCGTCGGTGTGCTCGCACGTGGCCACGTCCTGCTCGAGGGTGTACCCGGCGTCGCGAAGACCCTTGCCGTGGAAACGTTCGCCAAGGTCGTCGGTGGTTCGTTCTCGCGGGTGCAGTTCACCCCCGACCTCGTGCCGACCGACCTGATCGGTACCCGCATCTACCGGCAGGGCCGCGAGGAGTTCGACACCGAACTCGGCCCGGTGGTCGCCAACTTCGTGCTCGCCGACGAGATCAACCGCGCGCCCGCCAAGGTGCAGTCGGCCCTGCTCGAGGTGATGGCCGAGCGCAAGCTGTCGATCGGCGGCAAGACCTACCCGATGCCCGATCCGTTCCTGGTCATGGCGACCCAGAACCCGATCGAGAGCGAAGGCGTGTACCCGCTGCCCGAGGCGCAGCGCGACCGCTTCCTGTTCAAGGTCGTCGTGGACTACCCCTCCGTGGAGGAGGAGCGCGAGATCATCTACCGGATGGGTGTGAGCGCGCCGGAACCCAAGCAGATCCTCGAGCCCGAGGACATCATCCGGCTGCAGAAGGTCGCCGCCAACGTCTTCGTGCACCACGCGCTCGTCGACTACGTGGTCCGCGTCATCAGCGCCACCCGCACCCCGGCCGAGTTCGGCATGCCCGACGTGGCGAGCTGGATCTCCTACGGCGCCTCCCCGCGTGCCAGCCTCGGCATCATCGCCGCCGCCCGCGCGGTCGCGCTGATCCGTGGCCGCGACTACGTGGTGCCCCAGGACGTGGTCGAGGTGATCCCGGACGTGCTTCGCCACCGCCTGGTGCTGTCCTACGACGCGCTGGCCGACGAGGTTTCGCCCGAGGACGTCATCAAGCGGGTGCTGCAGACCGTGGGTCTGCCGCAGGTCGCGCCGCAGGCCGTCGGCGGCCCGCAGAACTCGCAGCCGCCGGTGCCCCAGCCGCCCGCTCCCCAGTCCCAGCCTGCGCCGCAGCCGGTGAACGGGCAGCAGTCCCAGCCCGCCGGCCACGTCGCACCCCAGTGAGTGCGCCGGAACCCGTTGCCCGCGTGCCCGAGCCGTCTCACGTACCGCCGTCGTTCCGGGCGGGTGAGCTGACCGACCCGAAACTGTCGGCCGCGCTGAAAACGCTCGAGCTGACGGTGCGCCGCCGCCTCGACGGTGTGCTGCACGGCGACCACCAGGGTTTGATCCCCGGCCCGGGTTCGGAACCGGGGGAGGCGCGGCTGTACCAGCCGGGCGACGATGTGCGCCAGATGGATTGGTCGGTCACCGCCCGCACCACCCATCCGCACGTGCGGCAGATGATCGCCGACCGCGAACTCGAGACCTGGCTCGTGGTCGACCTGTCGTCGAGTCTGGACTTCGGCACCGGGCGCGTGCAGAAACGCGACCTGGCGATCGCGGCGGCCGCGGCCATCACCCACCTCACCTCCGGCGGCGGCAACCGCATCGGCGCCGTCGTGGCGACCGGTCAGGATCTGGTCCGGATTCCCGCGCGCGCCGGGCGCCTGCACGCCCAGACCATGCTGCGCGGCATCGCGACCACCCCGCACGCGCGCGACGGTGTGCGCGGTGACCTGAAGGCGGGCATCGAATCGTTGCGCCGCCCGCAGCGCAAACGTGGTCTCGCGGTGGTGATCAGCGACTTCCTCGGCGACGTGGACTGGCAGCGTTCGCTCCGCGCCATCTCTGCCCGCCACGACCTGCTCGCGGTGGAGGTGCTCGACCCGCTCGACATCGCACTGCCCGACGGTGGCGATGTCGTCCTGCACGACCCGGAGACCGGGCACACCCGCGAATTCAGCGTGACTCCCACGCTGCGCGCCGATTTCGCCGCCGCGGCCAACGCGCAGCGCGAACAGGTGCATCAGGCGCTGCGCAGTTGCGGCGCGCCGGTGCTGAGCCTGCAGACCGATCGGGACTGGATCGCCGACGTGGTCCGGTTCGTGTCCACCCGGCGCCACAATCTCGGCGCCCCGAGCGGGCGGGTGCCTCGCCAGTGAGTATTTCGCATTTCACCGCCGCCGCCTGGCTGGGTTTCCTCCTCGTCGTCGCGCTGCTGGTCCTCGGTTATGTGCTCGTGCAGCGCGCCCGCCACAAGCGGATGCTGCAGTTCGGCAACATGACCGTGCTCGAGCGGGTCGCGCCGTCGCGGCCGAGCCCGATGCGGCACGTGCCGATCGCGCTGATCCTGGTCGGGCTGATCCTGCTCACCATCGCCGCCGCCGGGCCGACCGCCGTGCAGAAGGTGCCGCGCAACCGCGCGACAGTGGTGCTGGTGATGGACGTGTCGCTGTCGATGGAGGCCACCGATGTGCCGCCCAACCGGCTGCAGGTCGCGCAGGAAGCGGGCAAGGACTTCGTCGAGGGACTGACCCCCGGTATCAACCTGGGTTTCGTCACGTTCGCCGGTACCGCGTCGGTGATGGTGTCGCCCACCACCAATCGTG
Organism: Nocardia sp. GTS18; assembly: GCF_013839555.1. Lineage (NCBI taxonomy): Bacteria > Bacillati > Actinomycetota > Actinomycetes > Mycobacteriales > Nocardiaceae > Nocardia > Nocardia sp. GTS18. The sequence goes on from NZ_JACBIU010000010.1 coordinate 54,475, forward strand.
AGGCGGTCAAGCACTCGATCGACAACATCAAGCTGGCCGAGCGCACCGCCACCGGTGAGGGCATCCTGACGGCCCTGCAGTCCATCGACACCCTCGCCGCGGTGCTCGGTGGCGCGGAGACGCCGCCGCCCGCGCGCGTGGTGCTCATGTCCGACGGCAAGCAGACCGTGCCCGACGACAAGGACATCGACAACCCGCGCCACGGTTTCACCGCCGCCCGCCTCGCCAAGAACAAGGGCATCCCGGTGTCGACCATCTCCTTCGGCACCGAGTGGGGCACCGTCGAGATCCCCGATTCCGACGGTGGCGGCTCGCAGCGGGTGAAGGTCCCCGTCGACAACGACTCGCTGCGCGAGATCGCCGAGCTGTCCGGCGGCGACTTCTACACCGCCTCCTCACTCGCCGAGCTCACCGCTGTCTACGACACCCTCGAAGAGCAGATCGGCTACGAGACCACCCGGGGCGATGCCAGCAGGCCGTGGCTGCTCGGCGGCATGTTGTTCGTCGCGGCGGGCGTGCTCGTCAGCTTGCTCTATCGTCAACGCCTGCCCTAGCTTGCCGTACTCGGCGTTGTGAGCAGTCGCAACGGTGCGACCCTGACGCCGGGCCCTGGAACCAGAACAGATAGGTTGGACCCTATGTCGAACGTCACATCCCGGTCGGTGCTGGTCACCGGCGGTAATCGCGGAATCGGTCTCGCGGTGGCCCAGCGCCTGCTCGCCGACGGGCACAAGGTCGCCGTCACCCATCGCGGGTCGGGCGTGCCCGAGGGACTGTTCGGGGTGAAATGCGATGTCACCGACAGCGAGTCGGTCGACCGGGCGTTCACCGAGGTCGAGGAGCACCAGGGTCCGGTGGAGGTGCTGGTCGCCAACGCGGGCATCACCGACGACACGCTGCTCATGCGGATGACGGACGAGCAGTTCGAGCGCGTGATCGATGCGAACCTCACCGGCGCTTTCCGCTGTGCCAAGCGCGCCAACCGCGCCATGCTGCGGGCACGCTGGGGCCGGATGATCTTCCTCGGTTCCGTCGTCGGCCTCGGCGGTGGTCCCGGCCAGATCAACTACGCATCCTCCAAGGCGGGCGTCATCGGTATGGCTCGCTCGATCACTCGCGAGCTGGGTTCGCGCTCGATCACCGCCAACGTTGTGGCGCCCGGTTTCATCGAGACGGACATGACCGCCGAGCTGCCCGACGACCTGAAGGAAACGGCGAAGAAGTTCATCCCGCTGCAGCGGCTCGGCCAGGCGGAAGAGGTGGCCGCCGTGGTCAGCTTCCTCGCTTCCGAGGACGCCCGCTATGTCTCCGGTGCGATCATCCCGGTCGACGGCGGCATGGGCATGGGCCACTGACCCGCTGACCGACTCCCCGTGGCGGGCGATCAGCCCGCCGCATCCCCGAATCGCAGGAGAACCGAAAACCCATGGGCGGACTGCTCGAAGGCAAGACCATCCTGATCACCGGCATCATCACCGATTCCTCGATCGCGTTCAGCGCGGCGGCGGTCGCGCAGGAGCAGGGCGCGAAGGTGATCATCACCGGCATCCCCGAGCGGCTGCGTCTCATCGACCGCATCGCCAAGCGGCTGCCGCAGGAAGTGCCCCCGGCCATCCCGTTGGACGTCACCAACGAGGAGAACCTGGGCGCGCTGGCCGACGCCGTGCGTGAGCTGGCACCCGAGGGCATCGACGGCGTGCTGCACTCGATCGCCTTCGCGCCGAAGACCCTGATGGGTCCGGACGCGGTGCCGTTCCTCGAGGGCCCCGGCCCCGATGTGGCCAAGTCCTTCGAGATCTCCGCCTGGAGCTACGCCTCGCTGGCCCGCGCCGTGCTGCCGGTGATGAACGAGGGCGGGTCGATCGTCGGCATGGACTTCGATCCGCGCGTGGCGATGCCGTACTACAACTGGATGGGCGTGTCCAAGGCCGCGCTCGAGTCGGTGAACCGGTACGTGGCCCGGGAAGTGGGTTACGCCAAGAAGATCCGCTCCAACCTGATCGCCGCAGGCCCGGTGAAGACCCTCGCCGCCAAGGCCATCGCCGGTACCGCCACCGACGACGCCAAGCAGCTGCGTCAGCTCGACGAGTACTGGGACGGCGCGTCGCCGATCGGCTGGGACGGTGCCGACGCGCGCGCCGTAGGCAAGTCGATCGTGGCGCTGCTCTCGGATTGGCTGCCCGCCACCACCGGCTCGATCATCTATGTGGACGGCGGCGCGAGCCACAACATGTGGTTCCCGGAGAACTTCACCTCCAACTGATGGCCGACGCGCTGCTGCTGCTGTCGTTCGGCGGCCCCGAGGGTCCCGAGGACGTGCTCCCGTTCCTGGAGAACGTCACCCGGGGCCGCGGGGTGCCGCCGGAACGGCTGGCCGAGGTCGCCGAGCACTACCTGCATTTCGGCGGGGTCTCGCCGATCAACGCCCTCAACCGGCAGATCATCACCGCGCTCGCGGCCGATCTGGCCGACGCCGGACTCGACCTGCCGGTGTATTTCGGCAACCGGAACTGGCATCCGATGGTGGAGGACACCGTCGCCACGATGACGGCCGACGGTGTGCGCTCGGCCCTGGTCTTCCCCACCTCCGCGTGGGGTGGGTATTCCGGCTGCCGCCAGTACGACGAGGACATCGCCCGAGCTCGCGCCGCCGTGGGTGCGGGCGCGCCCGAACTGGTGAAGCTGCGCCAGTATTTCGATCATCCGCTGCTGATCGCCGCTTTCGCCGATGCGATCACCGCTGCGGTGCAACAGCTTCCGGCCGACCACCGCGAGGGCGCGCGCCTGGTGTTCACCGCGCACTCCATCCCCGTCGCCGCCGACAATGTCGCGGGACCGCCGGCCGACGGTGGCCGCCTCTACAGCAGGCAGGTCGCCGAAGCCGCCCGATTGTGTGCCGCCGCAGCCGGTTTCGCCGAGTACGACGTGGTGTGGCAGTCGCGGTCCGGGCCGCCACAGGTGCCGTGGCTCGAACCCGACATCGTCGATCACCTGGATGTGTTGCACGCCAAGGGAATCGAGTCCGTCGTCGTGTGCCCGGTGGGATTCGTTTCCGATCATCTCGAGGTGATCTGGGATCTCGACAACGAGGCGGCCACCAGGGCCGGTGAACTCGGGATGGCCTTCGCGCGCGCCGCCACACCCGGTACCGATCCCCGTTTCCCCCGGATGATCGTGGAGCTGATCCAGGAGCGCCTCAGCGCGGGCGACGTGCGTGAGCTCGGCGAAGTCCCCGGTTACGGCTGCACGGTCGACGGCGCGCTGTGCGCTCCCGGCTGCTGCGAACTGCCCCCGCGCCCCGCGCGTGCGTGAGCACAACCGCATAACCATTCACCGCCCGCGCCTATTACGCGGGTAGGCTGGGCGGTTGTTGTGATCGACAGATCGGAGGCATCCGATGCGCTCGACAAAACGCCGTCACGCGGCCGCGCTGCTCCTGCTGCCCGTCGCCGGGACGTTCGCCCTGGCCGGCTGCGGCGGTGATTCCGGGTACGAGACCGGCCCCGAACCGACCGAGCCGACCATTTCCCAACCGACCGTCGACAGCCTGTGCAGCATCCTCGACTCCCAACAGGGCACCTGGAAGGCGCTCGGCCCGGAGGTCGGGCGGGTGGCGTTCAACGGAGCCATGCGCCTGTGGGCGCAGCGCGACACCATCGCCAATGCCGCCATCTCCTACGACCGCTTCGTGGTCGACGAGGTCACCAACCGCAGCTGCCCCGGGGTTCGCGCCGACACCCTCACCGTCCTCGACTACCCGGATATGAAGACCGCGCTGAACGGATTCTGAAGCGGCGGTTCCCCGTTGGTGAATCAGGTGGGTTAGCATCGCCGGTGTTCTTCGGCCGGGAGGGTCGAGCAGCCGCGACGGGGGAGGCCCGATGAAGACTGTCCACACGGCGGAAACGATCTTTGCCAAGCGGGGTGGCGGCGGCGGGGTGAGCGTCGGGGTCGGCCTGCCCGACTGGGTGTGGCTGATCATCATCGCCGTGATCGTGCTCATCGTGGTGATCGTGCTGATCCGCAAATTCGGTGGCAACTCGAATCAGGGTGCGCCCCAGCACATGCCGCAGCAGTTCGCCCAGCATCAGCAGCCGTACCCGCAGCAGATGCCGCCGAACTACGGCCACCCGCAGGGCGGATACGCGCAGGCTCCCTATCCGCCGCAGTACCCGCAGGCGCAGTACCCGCCTCAGCAGCCGATGCCCTACCCGCCGCAGCGGGCGCCGTACCCGAATCAGTACCAGCAGCCGTATCGCTGACCGCCGGCCCGCTCGTCGGATGAGCTGTCGGGCAACCTTTTCCGGTGTCAGGCCGCTGGTCGCGCGGCCGCGTGGATGGCGACCAGCCGGGCCTGTCGGATCGTGTTCCACAGCGGACGCAGCAGTGATTCGTGGGCGCCGATGGCCGTAGCCGAGGTCGGCGACGACGCCGGTTCGTGTTCGGCGACCGTGAGAATCGCCGCGACATGGTCGGCCGTGTCGAGAATCCGCTTGGCGCGCAACGGAATCGAGTCGGGATAGGCGTGCTTGGCGTAGGCGGCGAGTTGGGCTTCGATCTGCTCGCGCGGGTCGGCGTCCGACGGGCCGATCGAGGTGGTGTGCAGCTGCATGAGCGCGTCGGCGGCGTCGCGGACCGCTTCGCGCATCGTGTACTCGGCGGCGCCGAGGGTCATGTCCGGGTCACCGACGGGCGGGACGATCACGCTGTAGACGGTCCACTGCAGGGTGTCGTCGTCGTCCCAGTGCGGGATCAGACCGGTGCCCTCCTGGCCGGGGACGCCGATCAGGATGCCCTCCTCCGCATCGATGGCATCCGCCGCGAAGGCGCTGCCCACCGGCAGGCCGCGCACGTCGCCGGGTGCGGGCAGCACCAGGCGCAGGTGTGCGCCCGAGGGAGCCATCGCCTCACGGATGACCTTGAGCAGCGGCATGGCGCCGGTGCCGGGAAGGTCGCCGCGGGAGGTCCACGGTAAGTCGGTGCGGCCACCGGTGGCCGGGTCGCCTGCGGCGATGGTGTGGCGTGGCGCCCAGGCGTGCAGCGACTCCAGCACGTCGTCGGGCGCGCTGGTACCGGCCAGCCAGGAGCCGGCCCAGACCGTCAGCGTGGCACTGGGAGAGCACATAATCATCGAGCATAAAGGTTCGCCCCGATCCGTGTGCCGGGTCTGACCTGCGGTCGAGCTACTCGGGCTCGGTGACGAAGTCGATGAGCCGTTCCACCGCGCCGATCAGCGGCGCCTCGAGATCACGGAACGAGTCGACCGCGTTGTACACCCGGCGCCACCCCTCCTGCGGGGTACCCCAGCCGAGCCTGCGGCAGATGCCGGTCTTCCAGTCCTCACCGCGCGGCACCGTCGGCCAGGCCTCGATCCCGACGGCGGCCGGACGAACCGCCTGCCACACATCGATGAAGGGGTGCCCGGTGACCAGGACGTGCGGGCCGAGCCCCGTGGTGAGCTGGGACTCCTTGGAACCGGTCACCAGGTGGTCGACGAGCACCCCGACCCGCGCCCCTGGACCGGGCCCGAACTCGGTGAGGCGGGCGCCGAGATTGTCGAGACCCGCGAGATGTTCGACGACCACGCCCTCGACCCGAAGATCGTGGCCCCACACCCGCTCGACGAGTGCGGCGTCGTGCACGCCCTCCACCCAGATGCGGCTGCCGCGGGCCACCCGCGCGCGCAACCCCTCCACACGCGTCGAGCCGGACGCGGAACGGGTCGGTTGCTTCGGTGCGGCGACCTTCGGGCGGACGAGCGTCACCGGTTTGCCGTCGATGAGGAACGCCGCCTCGCGCAGCGCGAACAGGCGGACCGCCCCGCGCCCGTCCTCGAGTTTCACGAACTCGCCGTCGTAGCTGCGGTCGAAACCGACTACGGCACCGCAGAATCCGCTCGCCGCGTCCTCGACCACCAGATCCCGTTCGGCCGCCACCTGCGGTACCGGCGTCTTCTTCGTCCGGTTGTGGCCTGCGTAGATATCGCCGCTGTACATGTCACGCGCACTCACCCGCCCGAGCTTAGAGCCGTCGGCGCCGGGCTAGCGGGAGCGGCGCGCGAAACCGTTGGACCACAAGATCGGCTCCGGGGGCGGGCGACGCCGCCCGCGACGGCCCGATCGGGGCTAGGCTTGGGTGGTGGCCGCAATAGTCTGGCTGATCGCGGGCCTCGTGCTGGCGGCGGCCGAAATGCTCACCGGGGATCTCACGCTGCTCATGCTCGGAGTGGCGGCATTGGCCACCGCGGGCGTCAGCGCCACCGCGGGGTTGCCGCTGTGGGGTGACGCGCTCGTCTTCGGCGCGATGGCCGGGGTGCTGTTCCTCGGGGTTCGCCCGGTGCTGCGCCGCAGGTTCGGAACCCCGCCGCCCACACCGACGAATGTCGATGCGCTGACCGGGAAGTCGGCGCTCGTTCTCGAGGACGTCGCCGAGTATTCGGGCCGGGTCAAACTCGGTGGCGAAGTGTGGACGGCGCGTCCGCTCGATCCGAGCGAAGTCTACGAAGCCGGTGTGACCGTCTATGTGATGAAGATCGACGGCGCGACCGCCGTCGTCTGGAAGGGTCCTTAGAGTCCATGGTTGCCTTGATCGTGGCCGCCGTCCTCGTCCTGCTGGTCGTGGTGGTGGTTTTCAAATCTATTGCGCTCGTTCCGCAGGCCGAGGCGGCGGTGATCGAACGGCTCGGCCGGTACTCGCGCACGGTGTCGGGACAGCTCACGTTCCTCGTCCCGTTCGCCGACCGGGTGCGCGCCAAAGTCGACTTGCGTGAACGTGTGGTGTCGTTCCCGCCGCAGCCGGTGATCACCCAGGACAACCTCACCCTGCAGATCGACTCGGTGGTGTATTTCCAGGTCACCAGCCCGCAGGCCGCGGTGTACGAGATCAGCAACTACATCGCCGCCGTCGAGCAGCTCACCGTCACCACCTTGCGCAACGTGGTCGGTGGCATGACGCTCGAGGAGACGCTGACCTCGCGCGACCAGATCAACAACCAGCTGCGCGGGGTGCTCGACGAAGCCACCGGCCGTTGGGGTCTTCGGGTGGCCCGGGTGGAGCTGAAGTCGATCGATCCGCCGCCGTCGATCCAGGAGTCGATGGAAAAGCAGATGAAGGCCGACCGCGAGAAGCGGGCCATGATCCTCACCGCCGAGGGCACCCGCGAGTCGCAGATCAAGACCGCCGAGGGCGCCAAGCAGGCCCAGATCCTGTCCGCCGAGGGCGCCAAGCAGTCGGCGATCCTGTCGGCCGAGGGTGAGCGGCAGAGCCGCATCCTGCGGGCACAGGGTGAGCGGGCCGCGTCCTACCTGCAGGCCCAGGGTCAGGCCAAGGCCATCGAGAAGGTGTTCGCCGCCATCAAGAACGGCAAGCCGACACCGGAACTGCTTGCCTACCAGTACATGCAGACGCTGCCGATGGTGGCGAAGGGCGATGCCAACAAGGTGTGGCTGGTCCCCAGCGACTTCGGCAAGGCACTCGAGGGGTTCGCCCAGAACTTCGCCACCAAGGGCGAGGACGGGGTGTTCCGGTACGAACCGAACACCGAGGACACGCCCCCGGTGAAGATCGAGGACGACTCCGACGTGGCCGACTGGTTCGAGACCGCCTCGGACCCGAAGATCGAGCAAGCGGTCCGCGCCGCCGAGGCCACCGCCCGCCAGCCGGTCGAGGGCTTCGAGCCGACGCTGCCCAAAACCCTTGCGCCCAAACCGGAACGAAACCTCCCCGAACCGCCGCCGGTGGGCCCGGCCCAGTCCCAGCCCGGCGACCCGTACGGTCGCCCCTGGCAGCCGCCGCAGCAGACGTAACCCGCGGGCCGAGCGCTGGAATCGGTGGCGCGTCGCCTCAGATGATCGTTGGGCTCGGACCGGTGTCGGCAGACGACACCGGTCCGAGCCTTTCGGTCAGCGGGGGAGGGGGAGCAGTTCGACGAGGGTGCCTCGGCCGGTGCCGGGTGGGAGGACCGCCAGGGCTTGGCAGCCGATGAGGCCGGCCAGGTGGGGGGTGTGGGCGGGGCCGGTGCTGCGCCAGACGCCGCCGGTCTGTTGTTGGACGGGGACGATGCGGGTGGCGTCGCCCGCCATCACGCCTGCGTCCGAGAGCCTGCCCCACATGGTCGGGCCGGGGGTGCGCAGGGTGAGGGCGTCGATGACAGCGGGGCCGACGGCCAGCAGGGCGGCGACGGCGGCGAGCGGATTGCCGGGGAGGCCGAGCAGGACACGGCCGTCGGGGAGCTGGGCGACGAGGGTCGAGCCGCCGGGGCGGATCGCGACCCGGTCCACGACGATGCGGGCACCGAGGTCGGCGAGCAGGGTGCGCAGGTGGTCGGCGGCACCCCGGCCGGTTGCCCCGACCATCACCACCAGGTCGGCGTTCGATTTCAGGGCGAGCCAGGAACGCAGCAGGTCGCGTTCGTCGGTCAGATGCCACAGCCCGGTGCTCTCGATATCGCAGCAGCGCAGGAACTCCGGCAGCACCGGTCCGAGCGAATCGCGGGTCTCGCCCGGACCGAGCGGGCCGACTGCCCGGATCTCGTCACCGGTCATCACCACATCCGCGCGCAACGGCCCACGCACCGTGACGGTTTCGGCCTCGGCGCTGAGCGCGGCCGAGACCAGCGCGGCCGACACCCGTGTGCCCGCGGGTGCCAATTGTGTTCCGGTGGACCAGTTCTCACCTTGCCGCCGGGTGTCGTCGCGTACCGGGGCATCGGGTGCGCGCAATACCACCGGTTTGCCGGACACCACGGTGGTGACGATGTGTTCGTCGCGCAGAGTGGCCGTGGTGCCCAGCGGGGTGGCAGCGCCGGTCGCGATCCGCACCGCCTCGCCCGGAGCGAGCACCACCGAGCAGGGCCGCCCCGCGTACCCGACCTGCTCGTGCACCCGCCACCACGGCCCCGGCCCCGCGACCGCGTAACCGTCCATGGCCGCCGTGTCCACCCGGGGCAGTGGCGTGGCCGCGCGCAATGCCACCGCCAGTGTTCCCCCGACAGCCTCGCCCACCGGTAGCTCACGCACCCCCACCGGCTCCAGACCCGCCGCGATCCGCGCACGCACCTGTTCCAGCCCGCACCGCGTCACCGCGACGATCTCCGCCCGCGCGCTCACCACCACGTCCAACCTTCCGCCCGCCGATACTCCGCCCATCGTCCGCACCCCCCATTGCCTGCGATTTTCTCCCCAGTTGCCGCCCGATAACGTTGTCCTCACCCCCGCCGGTCCCCGCCGGTGCGATGCGGTTCGGCGTGGTCTCGGTGCGCGGATTGGATTCGCGTGGCTGAATGGAGGGGTGGATACGGGACAGCGGGAGCGGGCACAGGCGTTTGTCGAGCTGCATCGGTCGGGGTGTTTTCTGTTGCCCAATGCGTGGGATGCGGGGAGTGCGCGGGTGCTGGAGGCCGCCGGGTTTGCGGCGATCGCCACGACAAGTGCCGGGATCGCGTTCTCGTACGGCAGGCCCGATCACGACTTTCACGCCTCGGAGGAGGACGGGCGGGTCGACAAGGGCACGATGATGCGCCGGATCGGGGAGATCACCGGTGCGGTGGGGATTCCGGTGAGCGCCGATCTCGAGGAGGGGTACGGGCCGGACGCACAGGCCGTGGCGACCACCATCGCGGAGGCCATCACCGCTGGGGCGGCGGGCGGCAATATCGAGGACTTCACCGGTGAGCGCGCGGCCCCGCTGTTCGAGGAGGTGCACGCCGTGGACCGGGTGCGTGCCGCCCGCGCGGCGGTGGCGGCCAGCGGTGCGCCGTTCGTGCTCGTCGGCCGTACCGACGTCCTGCTCGTCGGTGGCGGGCTGGACGAGGCGATCCGCCGGGGCAACGCCTATCTCGCGGCGGGTGCGGACTGCGTTTTCGTTCCCGGTGCCGCCGACGCCGAAACCATCGCCACCCTTGTTCGCGAGCTCGACGGCCCCCTCAATGTCGTCATGGGACTCACCGCCACCCTCACCATGGCCGAGCTCGCCGATCTCGGTGTCCGGCGGGTCACCGTCGGCGGCAGTATCGCGCGCATGCTGTACCGCCACCTGTTCGACGCCGCCCGCGAACTGGCCGAACGTGGCACCTTCACCTACGCCGAGAACCAGCTCGGTCAGGACGCGTTGAACGACATGTTCACCCGCCGCGACCGATAGTTCACGGTCGTGCGCCGCGCAACTCGAGAAGCACACCGAGCGAGCCCATTTCGCGGCTCTGCGACTGCGCCATCGACCTGGCCGCCTGCTTGACCGGCCCCTCGGTGAGCAGGGCGTCGGCGGCGCGGGCCATGGTGATTCCGCCCGCGTGGTGGTGGTACATCAGCCGCAGAAACAAGATCTCGGCCTCGGAACCTCGTGCCGTGGTGAGAGTGTCGAGCTCGGCTCGGGTCGCCAGCCCGGGCATGGTGGCGGGGCCGGTCGAATGATGGTGTGCCGTCATCCAGCTCATCGGTGTGGTGGCGGTAGGCGCGGCGCCGGCGAGCTGCGTCCAGCCGAGCAGGGTACCGATCTCGACCCGCTGGGTGTCGGCGATCTGTTCGGCGAGCGCACGCACCCCCGCGTCGACGGTCGGGTCGAGCCGTTGCACGAGGATCATGGCCTGCTGGTGATGAGCCGTCATGTCCTGCACGAAACCCAGCTCGGTCGAGTTCAGCACCGTTGCGGGCGCGGATTCTTCGGAAGCGAGCAGCGGGCGCGACGCCGCGCCGAGGACGAAGAAGAACACGGCTGCCGCCAGCGCGGCCGCCACCCCGAGAGCCCTCGGGCGATCGGCGATCACCCTCATGACCCCAGCGTCGAAACCTGGTCGGCGGGCGCCCGATACACCGCCTCGTCCAGATTCAGCACCATGAACCCGTTGTCGGAACAGGTGACGTACAACTGATTTCCCCGCCACTCGGGCGGTGACATGCACCAGTCCGCCGACAGATCACCGAACGCGATCAGCCCCACCCGCGCCGACAACACCTGCGCGGGATCGAACAACCCGTCCGCCATGGCCCGCAGTGCGGCGGGCGCACTCATCGCGGGGATACCGATGATCGAGGCCAGCGCGTGCGGGGAGTTCCAGATCTCGAGGTTGCGCCCGGTGCGGGCGGGCGGGTTGAAATAGGCGATCTCACGGATCGCGGCGGGGTCGCGCACGTCGAACACCCGGATGCCGGAGGAGGTCCAGCCACAGGCGAGCGCGGTCGGGTTCGCCGGGCGGTCCGCCGTGCAGTAGTGCGGATCGTAGGAGAACAGCGAATTGCCCATGGCCGAACCGATCTGGGCGTCGACGTGCTCACCGAGATTGATCTCGAGCTTGATCTTGTTCACGATGCGCGGCGCGGTGTCGTCGGAGACATCGATGAGTTTCACCCCGCCGGAACCACCTTCGTCGACGGTGAACAGATGCGGCACACCGTCATAGGTCACCGGCACACTGTGCTGGGTGGCCCAGCCGTCGGTCCAGAAGGTGCGCCCGAGATGGGGGACCTGCGGGTTCGGATCGCGACGTTGCACCGCGCTCACGTCGAGCACGGTGAACCCGCCGAGCGCGGAGATGTAGAGCCGGTTCCCGTCGGGGCTCACCCCGAAACCGTGCGCCTCGATCCCGGTGAGCCCCTGCCAGATCACGTGCGGATTCGCCGGATCGGTCAGATCGATCGCACTGAGCAGGCCGGGCGCGATGCCCGAGGCCCAGTAGGTGCGGCCGTCGGGGGAGAAGCCGCCCTCGTGCGTCGTGATCGGCAGCGGCATGGCCGGGTTCGTGCCCGGCCCCGGATTCAGCAGCCGGGGATGCGCGCAATCGGAGATGTCGTACACCGACAGCAAGCCCGCGCCGATGGCGAGCGGGACGCCGGTGCCGACGAGCAATTTGCGAGTCGTGTTGACCTTCAACGTCTCCCAGGTGCCGGCCAGCATCGCGGGCTCGGCGAGGGTCGCGGTGTGCCGTGGATTCGCCGGATCGGACACGTCGAGCACCTGCACGCCCGGGTGTTCGCCGAGCAGGGTGCCGGGGAAGAACGACCCGATGTAGGCGCAGTGTTCGAAACTGGTCGACGTGATCCCGGCTCCGCGCCCGGTGTATCCGCCTGCCATCGACATATTGCAGTGATAGCCCTGCGCGCTGCGGCCACTGTCCCGGTCGGCGGCGGGCACGTCGCCCTGCAGCCCCATCTCCGGTGCGGACCCCGGCCCGCACTCCGCGCGTGGCACCGATGTCCGCCCGATGTCGAAGAATTCGTGCACCAGCTGGTCGAAGGGCTGATCGGCGGCCGCGCCCGACGGCAGTCCGATCGCGATCAGCGCGGCCACCGCCGCCGGTGCCGTCGCGCGCACGACCCGAGTCCACAGGTGCATCGTTGCCTCCTCGATCCGCCCCCCGACGGCTACTGACTCAGACAGTCGTCTGTGCGAATCGTAAAGCAACCGAAAGATTGCCGGAGGTGATTCCGGGGAACTAAGCCAAGGCTGGGTCGTGCCTTACCCGAGGTCCGCATCGATGCGCTGTACGGTTGCTGCAACCGGCCGGTTCGTCTGGGCGGGCCGGGGTGCGTGCGGCCGGAAAGGATTACGGACTTCATGTCGAACAACGTTGTTGACAGATCCGGTGACGCCGACGCGACACCGGGAGCGGTACCCCCGAGAGCATCGCGCAAAACGGGACTCGATCGATTCGTCTTCGCCGCCACCGCGATCGGTGCGCTGGCCTTCGTCGCCTGGGGTGCACTCGACGACGAAAGCCTCGCCGCTGCGGCGAGTTCGGCCCAGAAGTGGGTCATCACCAACACCGGCTGGCTGTTCGTGCTGGTCGCCACCGCGTTCGTGGTGTTCGTGATCTGGCTGGCGGTGAGCCGCTACGGGCGTATCCCGCTCGGTGCCGACGACGAGAAGCCCGAATTCCGCACGGTCTCCTGGATCGCCATGATGTTCAGCGCGGGCATGGGCATCGGGTTGATGTTCTGGGGCGTGGCCGAACCGTTGTCGCACTTCGTGAATCCGCCGCCGCACACCGCCGAGCCGGGCTCACCGGCCGCCGCCGAGGTCGCGATGGCGACCACGCTGTTCCACTGGACGTTGCACCCGTGGGCGATCTACGCCGTAGCCGGCCTCGCCATCGCCTACGGCACCTTCCGGAAAGGCCGCTCGCAGTTGATCTCCTCGGTGTTCCGGCCGTTGCTCGGCCGCCACGCCGACGGTCTCGGTGGCCGCGCGATCGACATGATGGCGATCTTCGCGACCCTGTTCGGCTCGGCCGCCTCCCTCGGCCTCGGTGCCCTGCAGATCGGTGCGGGCATGGAGTTCAACGGTTGGATCGACGGCGTCGGCAAGATCGGTCTCGTCGCCGTCATCTCGGGCCTCACCGTGGCGTTCGTGTTCTCGGCGGTGTCGGGTATCGAACGCGGTATCCAGTGGCTGTCCAACATCAATATGGTGCTGGCCCTTGCCATCGCGGCGTTCGTGTTCATCGCCGGGCCGACGCTGTTCGTACTGAACCTGCTGCCGATCGCCCTCGGTGACTACGTCGAGATGCTGCCGACCATGGCCTCACGCACCGGCGCCGGTGACGAGGCGATGAAGGCCTGGCTGTCGAGCTGGACGATCTTCTACTGGGCGTGGTGGATCTCGTGGACCCCGTTCGTCGGCATGTTCATCGCCCGCATCAGCCGCGGCCGCACCATCCGCCAGTTCGTCACCGGTGTGTTGCTGGTGCCGAGCGTGGTGAGCCTGCTGTGGTTCGCCGTCTTCGGTGGCGCGGGTATCGCCGAGCAGACCAAGGACCGCGCGCTCACCGAACCCGACGGCTCGGTGGACTCGAACTTCGCCCTGTTCCACCTGCTCGACCAGTACCCGCTCACTTCGATCACCACCGTGGTGGTGATGATCCTCGTGGCGATCTTCTTCGTCTCCGGTGCCGACGCCGCCTCCATCGTGATGGGCACGCTGTCCGAACGCGGCAGCATCGAACCGTCGCGGTGGATCGTCATCTTCTGGGGTGCGGCGACCGGTGCGGTCGCGGCGATCATGCTGGTCATAGCCGATTCCGACAATCTCGGTGGTGCGCTGACCGGCCTGCAGGCGCTGACGACGGTCGTCTCGCTGCCGTTCCTCGTGGTGATGATCGCGATGTGTTTCTCGCTCTACAAGGACCTGCGCGACGACCCGCTGATCCTGCGGGCCGACCGGGGTGCGGAACTCATCGAGATCGCCGTCGACAAGGGCACCGAGTTGCACGAGGGCGACTTCGCTCTGGTCACCGAACCCGCCACCGAAGAGATCGTCATCGATCTGAAAAAGAAGGACGCCAGCGACTGACCAGTTACTTTAGGTTAGGCTGCCTTTCGTGAAATTGTCTGTGGGTCGGATCGGTCTGGTTTGTGTCACCGCCGCGGTGGCGAGCGCGCTCGTCGCCTGCGGCGAATCCGAGCAGGTCGCGGGTCCCGGCGCGGCGGCAGGCGGCGAAGGCCGCACCAGCTATCCGCTCACGCTGGACAACTGCGGGACCAGCGTCACCCTCGACGCGCCGCCGCAGCGGGTGGTGTCGCTGGATCAGGGATCCACCGAGATCCTGCTGTCGCTCGGACTCGGTGACCGGGTCGTCGGCACCGCGTCCTGGACCGATCCGGTGCGCGACAACCTGGCCGAGGCGAACAAGTCGGTGCCGCGCCTGGCCGACAACGCCCCCACCTACGAGGTCGTCCTCGACACCGACCCGGACTTCGTCACCGCGTCGTTCGGCAGGCACTTCAAGCAGGGCGGCGTCGCCGATCGCGCCCGGTTCGCCGAAACCGGCATCGACACCTACCTGTCGCCCACCGATTGCGACAACGGGGTGAGCATCAACGGCGGCGGTAAGCGAACCAACCCGCTGACCATGGACTCGCTGTATCAGGAGATCCGCGAACTGGCGACCGTCTTCGACGTGACCGACCGCGGCGACCGGCTCATCGCGGAGCTGCGCAGCCGGGCGGACGCGGCCGTAGCGGGGATCACGAAGTCGGACGTCTCGATGGCGTTCTGGTTCGCCGACACCAAGAGCCCCTATGTCGCGGGCGGTCTCGGCTCGGCGAACCTGCTCGCCACCACGGTCGGCGCGACCAATGTCTTCGCCGACCTCACCGACGACTGGCCCGCCGTCGGCTGGGAGACCCTGGTCGACCGCAACCCCGATGTGCTCGTCCTCGGTGACCTGCTGCGCAACCGTTTCCCCGGTGACCGGCTGGCCGACAAGACCGCCTTCCTCGAAGCCGATCCCGTCACCCGCGACCTCGAGGCCGTCCGCGCCAAGCGCTACATCGCGCTGCACGGCGCCGAGATGAATCCGTCCATCCGCGCCGTCGACGGCCTGGAGAAGGTGGCCGCCGGCCTGCGCGAACTGAAGGTGCCCAACTGAGTACCGTGCGCGAGCAGGCACGCACCACCGCCGGTCCGGTTAGGGAGCGTCCCCTGGTGCTCTGGTCGCTGATCGTCGTCGGTGGGTTCGCCGCGCTCGCGGTGTCGATCCTGATCGCCGTCACCCTCGGCCCGGCCGACATCTCGCCGGTGAACGTGCGCGATGTGCTGCTGAACCACCTCGGGCTCACCGATGTCCCCGTGCGGGTGTCGAAGAACGCGATCGTGTGGGAGGAACGCCTGCCGCGTGCCCTGGTCGCCGCCGCGTGCGGTGCCGGGCTCGGCATCTGCGGTGTGATCATGCAGTCGCTGCTGCGCAACCCGCTGGCCGACCCGTTCGTCCTCGGTATCTCCTCCGGTGCGTCGACCGGTGCGGTGATCGTCGGTGTGCTCGGGGTGGGTGGGGCGGCGCTCGGGTTGTCGGGCGGGGCGTTCCTCGGTTCGCTCGTCGCCTTCGGGCTGGTGCTGCTGCTGGCCCGCATGTCCGGTGGCAGCAATGACCGGGTGATCCTGGCGGGTGTGGCGAGCACCCAGTTGTTCTCCGCGCTCACCTCGTTCGTCATCTTCGCGTTCGCCGACTCCGACGAGACACGCGGCGTGATGTTCTGGCTGCTCGGCTCGCTGGAAGGGGTGCGCTGGGACGACGTGACGCTGTGCGCGATCGTCGTGCTGGCGGGTGCGGCGGTGTGCCTGTACTTCGCCTACGTGCTCGACGCCTTCTCCTTCGGTGACGATGTGGCCGCTTCGCTGGGCATCGCCGTCGCCAAGGTGCGCATGCTGTTGCTGATCGTGACCGCGCTCATCACCGCGACCCTGGTCAGCGTCGCGGGCGCGATCGGGTTCGTCGGGCTTGTCCTTCCGCACGCGGCGCGGTTCCTGGTGGGTCCCCGCCACAGCCGGTTGGTTCCGGCGACCGCGCTGCTCGGCGCGGTGTTCATGGTGTGGGTGGACGCGATCTCACGGGTGGCGTTCGCGCCGACCCCGCTGCCCGTCGGGGTGGGGACGGCCCTGGTGGGTGTGCCGGCGTTCATCGTCATTCTGTCGCGGCGAAGGAGTGTGCGATGACGCTGCACGCGCGCAACGTCACCTGGGACCGGGGTGGGTCGCTCGTCGTCGACGGGGTGAGTCTCACGCCGTCGCCGGGGGAGACCGTCGGCCTGCTCGGTCCCAACGGGTCCGGGAAGTCCTCGTTGTTGCGGCTTCTCAACGGGGTGGTGCGGCCGACCTCCGGCGTGGTGACCCTCGACGGTGACGACCTCACCACGGTCAAACGCAGGCAGATCGCGCGGGCGGTCGCCGTGGTGAGTCAGCACGCCGACACCGACGTCGACATCACCGTCGCCGACGTGGTCCGCCTCGGCCGCATCCCGCATCGCGGCGCCTTCGGCGGCAACACCGTCGCCGACGAAGCCGCGGTGGCCGCCGCGCTCGAACACACCGGCCTCACGGCGAAGGCGGACCGGTTGTGGCACCGGCTCTCCGGTGGTGAGAAGCAGCGTGTGCAGATCGCGCGGGCACTGGCGCAGGAACCGCGTGAGCTGCTGCTCGACGAGCCGACCAACCACCTCGACATCCACCATCAGCTCGAACTGCTCGCCCTGGTCACCCGGCTGCCGGTGACCAGCGTGATCGCCCTGCACGATCTGAATCTGGCCGCCATGTTCTGCGACGCGGTGGTCGTGTTGAAGGAGGGCCGGGTCGTGGCCGGTGGCCCGCCGGTCGACGTCCTGACCGCCGAACTGATCGCCGAGGTGTACAACGTGCGCGCCGAGGTGATCACCGACGCGGCGAAGGGCCGGTTGTCCATCCTGTTCGAACCGGGGCCGGTCCCGGTCCCCGCACCCTGATCCGCGGTGCCGGATTCGGGTCGGCCACTGCTCGACCGGTGGTCGCTGTCGCGTGATCTGGTCGCGGCCACTCCGGCGGTGCGGTTGCTCGTCCTCACCCAGCTGGCGTTCAACGTCGGCTTCTTCATGGTGCTGCCGTACCTGTCGGTGTACCTGACCGAGGATCTCGGGCTGCGCGCGGCGTTCGTCGGGGCGGTGCTCGGATTGCGCACCTTCTCGCAGCAGGGGTTGTTCTTCGTCGGTGGCTCGCTGGCCGACCGGTGGGGTGTGCGACCCGTGGTCGTCGCCGGATGCCTTTGTCGCATAACAGGGTTCGTCGGCCTGGCAGCGGTCACCTCGGTGCCGGGCATCGTGGCGGCGACCGTGCTGATCGGGTTCGCAGGCGCGTTGTTCTCGCCCGCCGTCGAAAGCGCGCTCGCCACCGCGGCCGGGAGCGCGGGGCGGGCACGCACCGAGGCCTTCGCGTTGTTCTCGGCATTCGGCCAGGTGGGGGCGTTCACCGGGCCGCTGCTCGGGGCACTGCTGCTCGCCGCCGACTTCGCGGTGGCGTGCCTGGTCGCGGCCGGAGTCTTCGTGGTGATCCTGCTCGCGCATCTGCGGTGGTTACCCCGCACACCCGGTGCGCACAGCACCTGGCGCGAAGGCTGGCGGGAAGTGCTCGCCAACAAGCGGTTTCTCGTGTTCGCGGTGGCGATGAGCACGCAGTTGGTCGCCTACAACCAGCTGTATCTGCTGCTGCCGCTCGAGGTGGAACGAGCATGGGGTTCGCAGGCGCCGCTCGGCTGGTTCTTCGCGCTCTCGTCGCTGTTCGTGGTGCTCGCGCAGTTGCCGGTGACCCGGCGGGCGCGTTCGGCCACCGCCCTGCCGGTCGGGCTCCTGGTGATGGCGACCGCGTTCCTGGTGATGGCGGTGTGCGCGCCCGCCCGGTGGCACGGGGTGGCGGGGCTGATTCCGGCGGCGGTGTTCGTGCTGCTGCTGGCGCTCGGGCAGATGATCGTGCTCCCGGTGTCGCGGGACACGGTGGGGCGTATCGCCGGTGAGCGGCGGCTCGGGTCGTACTACGGGTTGCTCGCGTCCATCGGCGGGGTGGGTGTGCTGATCGGCTCCGTGGTCACCGGTGCGCTGATCGATCTGGTGCCCGGAGGGAGTGCGCCGTGGGTCGCGGTGGCGGTCGCGCTGTGCGCGAGTGCTGTCGTGCTGCGGCGCGGCGGTTAGGCGGCGAACTGCTCGAGGGTGGCCGACAATTCGGTACAGGATTCGCGTAATCGTGTGCGTAGCGTGTCGGCGGTTTCGGCGACGGCGGCTTGGGCGCGCACGTATTCCGCACGGCCGTTGGGGGTTTCGACGCGGACTGGTTCGTAGCCGAATTCCCGCAGGTCGTACGGGCTGGCGCGCATGTCGAGTTCCCGTGCGGTGCAGGCGAGTTCGAAACAATCGAGCAGCAGGTCCGAGGGGATCAGCGGGGCCAGCTTGAAACCCCATTTGTAGAGATCCATGTTCGCGTGGAGGCAGCCGGGTTGTTCCCGTCGCACCTGGTCGGCGCGGGTCAGCGGCTCGGCATTGCGCCCCACCGCGTCCGGGGTGAAGAACCGGAACGCGTCGAAGTGCGTGCACCGCAACGACATCGACTCCACCACCGCATCGGTCCCCGCATGCCCCAACCGCAACGGCACCTGCTGATGGCGCACCTCGTCGGTGCGGTACACCATCGCCCACTCGTGCAACCCGAAGCACGACAGCTGCGCCGAACGCGTCGCGGTAGCGGTCAGCAACCGCCCGACGAACTCCACCGTTTCCCGCCGCTTCACCAGATAAGCCGGATCGGCCGTGAACACATCGCCATCCACCCGGTGATACCCGCGAGCACCCGCGTACTCCCGCGCTCCCCGCAAACCGATCCCGAACCCCGGATGCCACCGCCGCAACTGCGCGGGCTTGTTCCCGTAGTAGGTGAACAGGAAATCGATGACCGGATGGGCCGTCCCCGCCGCCCGCCGCTCCAGATACGGGCCGACCAGCCGATCGAGTCGCTCCCGGTGCGCGGACGCGGCGGCCTGCCACTCGACCTCGGGCAATACCCGTAGGTCGAGAGCGGAGTCCAGGTCGTGGTGCGTGCTCACCTGGTCATTGTCCCGCATCAGCCGGAGGCACCAACGACCTGCCGCAGCTCAGGCTCGGAGGAGCGCCGCCTGCACCTGTTGGAGCCGGTCCACATCCCCGCGGAAACCGGCGACCGCGTCGTTGTACAGGAACGCTTCCCACAGCCGCACCAGGGCGTAGGCCAAGGTGTCGCGGACGATGGGCGGCTGATAGCCCTCGGCCTCGGCGCGTTCGATCAGGCCCGCGACGACCGCGACCGCCGTCTGGTGGACGAGGCCGTCGCTGCGGGTGATCAAACGCAGGGCGCTGGTCGACTCGTTGTCGAAATAGGTGCGCAGTGAATCGTCCTCGACCAGCCAGTGGATGCAGCGGTCCAGGATCTCGTTGAGGCGTTCCGCGCCGGTCGCCCGGCACGTCCGGGCGGTGTGGGCGACCATGCGCTCGAGCTGGTGGGCGATCGCGGCGCCGAGCAGGCCGTCGCGGGAGCCGAACCACCGGTAGATGCTGGTGCGTCCGAGGCCGAGCTGGGCGGCGATGGCGTTGACGTCGACGCGCTTGCCCGCGAGGAACGTGTCGATCGCGACGCGCAGCACATCGTCGCGGGTGGCCGCGGCCGGTCGTCCGGGCGCCCGGGTCCCTTCGGTTCGCGTCACAGGGGACAGCATAGGCCGCCGAGGGTATTTGAAACATATCGCTCTCTGTGTAACATTCCCGAGCATGCAATTGGCACTCACCGAGGACGAGCTCGCCTTCCGCGACGAGCTGCGTGCCTTCTTCCGGCACGAAATTCCCGAAGACATCCGTAATCGCACCCGGCACATGGCCGAGGTCAGCAAGGACGACATCGTCACCACCCAGCGCATCCTCAACGCGCACGGGCTCGCGGTGCCGCACTGGCCGGTCGAATGGGGTGGCCGCGACTGGACCCCCGTGCAGCGCCATATCTGGCACGACGAGATGCAGCTCGCCTCGGTCCCCGAACCGCTCACCTTCAACACCAACATGATCGGGCCGGTCATCGCCCAGTTCGGTGCGCCGGAGATGAAGCAGCGCTTCCTGCCCGCGACCGCGAATCTCGACATCTGGTGGTGCCAGGGCTTCTCCGAACCCGAGGCCGGTTCCGACCTCGCCTCCCTGCGTACGGTCGCCGTGCGTGACGGCGACGACTACGTGATCAACGGCCAGAAGACCTGGACCACCGCCGCGCAGAGCGCGGACTGGATGTTCTGCCTGGCCCGCACCGATCCGAACGCGCCCAAGAAGCAAGCGGGCATCTCGATGCTGCTGTTCCCGCTGGACACACCGGGCGTCACCGTCCGCCCGATCGAGTTGATCGACGGCGGCTTCGAGGTGAACGAGGTATTCCTCGAGGATGTGCGGGTGCCCGCCGACCAGCTCGTCGGCCAGGAGAACCAGGGCTGGACCTACGCCAAATTCCTGCTCGGCAACGAACGCACCGGCATCGCCGCCGTCGGCCAGACCAAGGTGCGGCTGTGGCTGGCCAAGGAACACGCCAAGCAGACCCGGCTCGGATCCGGCACCCTGCTCGACGACCCGATGTTCGCCGCCCGCATCGCCGAACTCGAAAATGAGCTCATCGCACTCGAACTCGTGCAGGCGCGGGTCGTCGCCGGTTCCGCCGACGGCGCACCGAACCCGGTGTCCTCGATTCTCAAACTGCGCGGCACCGAACTCCAGCAGGCGGTCACCGAACTGCTCGTCGACATCGCGGGTGCGGACTCGCTCGCCCGCGAGTCCGATGAACCCGACTGGGCGCGACGCAGCACCGCCACCTACCTCAATTACCGCAAAACCTCGATCTACGGAGGATCCAGCGAGGTGCAGCGCAGCATCATCGCCTCGACGATCCTCGGACTGTGAGACAGCGCAATGGATTTCGAATTCACCACCGAACAGGACATGCTGCGCGACACCGTCCGTAGCGTCCTCACCCGGCACTACACCCACGAACGGCGCGCCACCGTCGTCGCCACCGACCCCGGCTGGGATCCGCAGGTGTGGTCGACCTTCGCCGAGATCGGCCTGCTCGGGCTCACCATCCCCGCCGACGACGGCGGACTCGACGCGGGCCCGATCGAGACCATGCTCGTGCTGGAAGAACTCGGACGCGCGCTCGCACCGGAACCGGTGCTCGACTGCGCGCTGATCCCCGGCGCCGTCATCACCCGGGCAGGCTCGGCGCAACAGCGCAAACAGCTGCTGCCCGAAATCGCGGCAGGCGAGCGCAGGCCGGTCTTCGCCCATGTCGAGCCGGGGATGCGGCCACCGTCCGCCGCGGTGTCCACCCGGGCGACCCGCGACGGTGACGGCTGGCGGGTGACCGGGCGCAAGCACCCGGTCGCCGCCGCGGATTCCGCCGACCAGTTCATCGTCAGCGCGGCGCTGCCCGACGGCGGCACCGGACTGTTCCTGGTCGAGCCGACCGATCCGGGCGTCACCGTCACCGCCTTCCGCACCCACGACGGCCGCCGCGGTGCCGACCTCACCTTCGACGGCGCCGCCGCCGAACCCCTCGGCAACCCGGTCGACGCCGCCGATGTGATCGGCGAAATGATCGTCACCGCCCAGGCCGCGCTGGGTGCCGAAGCGGTCGGTGCCATGTCCGAAGCGCTGCGGCTGACCACCGTGTACCTGGGCACCCGCAAACAGTTCGGGGTCGCACTGCGTACTTTTCAGACGCTCACCCACCGCGCCGCCGACATGTACGTCTCGCTGGAGCTCGCCAGGAGCATGAGCCTGTACGCCTCGATGTCTCTGGCCGACGGCATCGCCGACCCGCTGGTCGCCGCCCGCGCGAAACTGCGAATCGGCCGCTCCGGCAGGCACATCGGCCAGGAAGCCATCCAGATGCACGGTGGCATCGGCATGACCGCCGAGTACCCCGTCGGCCACTACACCGCCCGCCTCACCGCCATCGAACACACCCTCGGCGACTCCAGCGATCACCTGCGTTACCTGACCGCCCACGTCACCGACCACCAGTTGGCGGAGATCTGAGCCGAATTCCGGTCCCGGCGGGTGCGAGTGCCACCCGCCGGGTGGTTCGGCGGGCGGACTGCTCCGGATAGGTGCGGTGGTCGAGGCCGTCACATGATTCACCGATGCCGGGCCTCCGGAGCGGGTGAGAACTCTTCGCTCGCCGCCGGAGCAGCGCGGAGTGTTGCGAACGCGAGAGCGGAATGATCGTGTGTCGGAAGAGAATCCGGTCAGTGTGAGGACTCGAGGCGTTTCGCCACGCTCGTGAGCCAGCGGCGGGAGATATCGGGGTGGTCGGCCAGGAGTGCGTCGAAGGCAGCGGCCGGTAGGAACAGGCAGCGCGAATCGGTGCGGGCGCGGGCGGTGTAGGGCGGCGGCGTTTCGAGCAGCAGGGCGAGGTCGCCGTCGAGGTCGCCGGGGCGCAGCACGTCGATGACCGTTTGCTCTTGCGCCGAGCCGACCGACAACTCGATCAGCCCCTGCCGGACGAACCACACTCCCTCCGGCGCCGCCCCGGCGACGAACAGCGACGACCCGGCGACCAGGGGTTTCGGCTCGAAACGGTCGGCGAGTTCGTCGTAGTCCTCGACGCGCAGCGGGCAGGTGCGCAGGCGGCCCACACACCGCGCGACCCAGGCCGCGTGCCGTAACTGATCGTCGCCGAAATTGTCTTCGCCCGTGGCGCGGACCAAATGGGAAAACGCCCGATGACTGTGGATCATTGCTCGCTCCTGGTGGTGGTGCCGCAACTTCGTCCCACTTCGATTATCCTCGCCGAACTGCGCGAATGCCCGCCTGCGCGAAGGCGCATCCGGTGGCTCACCGATCCGTCCCGGCACGGCACGGACCTGGGGCCGGCCACCGTCGAGGCGCGCCGACGGGGAATGCTCATCATGCGGGGGCGCCGGGGCGCATGCCAGACTAGCGGCGTGGGCGCGATGGGGAATGCGAGCGCTACGGCGCGAACGGACGGACAGCAGGGCCGCGACCGAGGCGAGGTGATCGGTGGCGGACTGCTGTGGCTGGCCAAATGGGCACTCTGCATCGTCGCGATCGCGGCGGGTGCGTGGGTGCTCGGCACGATCGTGGCGCGGCTGTGGGTGGTGCTGTTGCCGGTCGCGCTGGCGGTCGTGGTGACCACGATCCTGTGGCCCGCGACCAGGTGGCTCACCGCGCACGGGTTGCGGCCCGCTTTGGCTGCGACGATCACGCTGGTGAGTTTCCTCGCGCTGGTGGCGGGCGTCATCGCGCTGATCGTGCCGTCGGTCGCCGATCAGGCACCGGAACTGGCGGACAAGTCGACCGCGGGCGTGAACCAGGTGCGTGACTGGATCCAGGGTCCGCCGCTGAACATCCGCGACGAGCAGCTCGACTCCGCTGTCGACGCCATCGTGTCGCGACTGCAGTCCAGTGGCACCCAGATCGCCAACGGCGTCTTCACCGGCGTATCCACCGCCACCTCGGTGCTGATCGCGGTGTTCCTGGTGCTGGTTCTGGTGTTCTTCTTCCTGAAGGACGGGCCGCGCCTGCTGCCCTGGATGAACCTTGTGTGCGGCAACCGCAGCGGCCGCCACCTCGAGGCCGTGCTCGAGCGGGTCTGGGGGACCCTCGGCGGGTTCATCCGCACCCAGGCCATCGTCAGTTTCGTCGACGCCGTCCTCATCGGCGCTGCCCTGTTCATCCTCGATGTGCCGTTGGCACTGGTGCTGTCGGTGATCACCTTCGTCGGCGGGTTCATCCCGATGGTCGGCGCGTTCGTGGCGGGCGCGCTCGCCGTCCTCGTCGCGTTGGTCGGCAACGGTTTCACCACGGCGCTGATCGTGCTGGGTGTCGTGATCGCCGTGCAGCAGCTGGAAGGCAATGTGCTGCAACCGGTGTTGCAGAGCCGCAGCATGGAGTTGCACCCGGTGATCGTGCTGCTCGCGGTCACCGCGGGTGGCTCCCTCTACGGCATCACCGGCGCCTTCCTCGCCGTCCCGGTGGTGGCGATGATCGCGGTGGTCCTGCGCTACCTCGGCGAACAGATCGACGCGAAGACCACCCCACCGGAATCGGCGGAATGCGAAACCGCGGCGAAGGCGGCCGTCCCACCCTCCGCCCAGCCCTCCGGCGATCCCGCCTGACCGGAAGCACTGCCGCAGGGGAAACTCACCCGCCCGGCGTCGAAGTCGGGTAGTCCTCGGACCGGGTGACCGGCGGACCGGTAGCGTGCCGGTTCATGCTCGGTCGCGAATCCGATCCCGTCATCGTCGGCCTGGCCGCCATCATGCGGTCACGGCTCGACGAGTACGTCGCGGAGTTGGTCACCTTCACCAGGCAGCACATCGCCCTGTATCGAGACGAGACGGTGGTGTCGGACGAACTGCTGTCGCAGAGTTTGCGCCGGAATCTCACCCGCTCGCTCGACCAGCTCCAATACAACGTGCCGGTCGATCTGTCGGCCGCGCAACGGACCGGGCGGGAACGCGCCGCGATGGGGGTGCCGCTGCCGGAACTGTTGCGCGCCTACACCATCGGCTTCGCGTTCTTCTGGGAGCGGTTGCTGAGCTGCGCGCGCGAGCACGGCCCGAAGGCCGTCGAGGTGGCCACCGACACCGTGTCCGACCTGTGGATGCTCAACGACGAGTTCTCGACCGCGCTCACCGAGGCCTACCGCGAGGAGATGAACGCGCGTCTGGTCGCCGAGGATCGGCGGCGGTCCGCGCTGGTCGCGGCCCTGATCGACGGCTCGGCCGGCGACACCCAGACGGCGTGGGAGATCTCGCAGACCCTCGGGTTGCCCTTCGAAGGCACCTTCGTGGTGGTCGCCACGGAATCGGCACCCATCGCCGACAATGCGACGCTGCATCTCGAGGACGTGCTGCGCCGGCGCGGCACCTCCTCGGCTTGGCGTTCCCAACCCGACCGCGAGATCGGCATCATCTACCGCGGCCGCAGCCAATCACTGTCCGACATTCTCGAGATCGTCTCCGCCACCGCCACTTTCCGGGTCGGCGTGAGCCCGGAATTCGGCAGGCTCGACAAAACCCCGAGGGCGGCTCGATTCGCCCGCACGGCGCTGGAGGCGATGCCCGCCGGGACGGTCGGGGTGAACCAGATCGTCGACACCCCCATCAGCGACCTGGTGATCGGCAACGTGGACTCGGCCAGGCAGTTCGTCTGGCGGGTACTCGGCCCGATCCTGCGGCTGCCCGCGGAGGAACGCGACACCCACCTCGCCACGGCCCGGGCCTGGCTGGCCGCCGACGGTTCGGCCGTACGCGCCGCGGCCGCGCTGTACTGCCACGAGAACACTGTGCGCCACCGGATCCGCAAGCTCGAAGAACAACTCGGCTGCTCGCTGAGCAACCCGACCAGGCTGGCCGAACTCGTGGCCGCCCTGCAGGCCGTCGGCACCTTGCCCGACCTCGCGGGCTCGCCGACACCGACCGGGCAGGGTTGGCGGCAACCCGTCCAGCCTGTCTGATTTGCCCGTTGTTGTGGTGGCGACAACGACAGGCCCGAAACGGTGTCGGCGCCTACAGCCGTCTACCCGTCACCCCGCCCTAGACTCTGTGCGTCAGGTAATCCAGGGGACCCGCAGCGGCGAAAAGGGCATGGACACAACAGAATATGCCCTTCTGGCCCTGCGGTCAGGCGGAGAGGGGAACTCGATTTGTCATCGATTCTGGACCGGAGCTTTCGCCCCGAGCCGGTTGATATGCGCGGCGCGGCAAGACAATTCGTGATCGACCAGGTCGAATCGACCGGTGCGGCGACCAGGAACGATTTCGACATCGACCGCATTGTTTCCACCGCACACGATCAGATCGGTGATTGGGACATCCGCAGCATGTCCGGCACGGCCTTCTGGCGCATCGTTTCCTGCTGTATCCGGCCGTAGTCGTTCCTCGCCGAAGACACCTCGTGCCCAGCCTGTTCGGCACGCGGCTCAGCGGTCACCGAGGTCGGCACGCAGCAGCGCGACGAGCCCGAGAACGGCCATGATCACCAGCCATATCGCCGATCCGAGTCCCGCGAGGATCATCGTGCCCCACAGGATGATGAACGGCCCGTATTCGGCGACGCGGCCCCAATAGTCGCAGGGGCCGACATCGCCCGGGATGGCGGCGCATTCCGGGTGTGCGTCGCCGGCGAAGGCCAGGGCTGCGAGGACCGACAGCAGCACGGCCCCAGCCAAGATGAGGATCAGATGCCTGAGGGGGCGCATACTGCCCGACCCTAACGACTCGGGCGCGGGCCCGTGGTTCGAGCCGCATGGCCGGGGCCGGCTGCGCGGGGTGGCGGGAACCACCCCGCGCAGGTCGGGGCCCGCGAACTCACTCGGGTTTGCGATGGGTCCCGTCGCGCACGGTACCGACGAACTCCTCCACCAGGTCCTCGAGCGCGACGACGCCGACGGTGTTTCCGCGGGCATCCACCACCCGGCCCAGATGACTGCTGGTGCGGCGCAACCTGGCCAGCGCCTCGTAGAGCGCGGTGGTCGTGGTGACCGTCGGCAGGGGGCGGATGTCGGTGCGTGGGATCTTGGTGTCGGGGCCCGCGTTGTCGTCGGCGACCTCGTCGAGCACGTCCTTGATGTGCAGGTAGCCGACGAGCGAACCGTCCGCCGCGCGCACCGGGTACCGGGAGAACCCGGTCTCGGCCACGGCGGCTTCCACATCACCGAGCGTGGTCCCGTCGCCGCGCAACGGCACCGAACGCGCCTCGGCCAGCGGAACCATGACATCGCCCACGATCCGCTCGGAGGTGCCGAGGGCCTGGGTGAGCCTGCGGTGTTCCTCCTCGTCGAGCAGACCCTCCGAGCGCGACTCGCCGATCATCTCGGCCAGTTCCACCGTGGACACCGTCGCGTCGAGTTCGTCCTTGGGCTCGATGCGCAGCATCCGCAGGGTGAGGTTGGCCGCGTAGTTGTAGAGCGCGATGAGGGGACGCGCGATCCGCAGCCACATCAGATGGATCGGTACCAGCAGCAGCGCCGAGCGTTCCGGACCGGCCAGCGCGATGTTCTTCGGGACCATCTCGCCGAGCAGGATGTGCAGGATCACCACCAGCGTCAGCGCCAGCGCGAACCCGACGGGGTGCAGCAGTTGCTCGGGCAACCCGAGCAGTTCGAACGGGCGCTCGATCAGGTGCGCGATGGCCGGTTCGCCGACACGGCCGAGAAGGATCGAGCAGATGGTGATGCCGAGCTGGGCGGCGGCCAGCATCATCGACAGGTTCTCGCCTGCCTCGATCACCGTCGCGGCCTTCTTCTTCCCCTGTGCGACAAGGGCTTCCAGGCGATCACGACGGGCCGAGATGAGCGCGAACTCGGCCGCGACGAAGAAGGCGTTGCCCGCGAGCAGCACCGCGGTGAGGACGAGTCCGAACAGGTCACCCATGGTTGTGCTCCCGTGCCGCGAGGTTCGCGTCGTCGACGGGCACCAGGCGCACCCGGTCGATCCGCCGTCCGTCCATCCGTTCCACCCGGGCCACCCAGCCGCCCGCACCGCCACGCGATTCGGGCAGGACGACCTCGTCGCCGCCCATCGGGATGCGGCCCAACTGGGTGAGGACGAGTCCGCCGAGGGTTTCGTATTCGCCTTCGGGCGCGTCGTAGCCCGTCGCGCGGGACACCTCGTCGATGCGCAGCAGACCCGAGCAATCCCAGCCGTCGCTCACCCGACGCACATCGCGTTCCTCCTCGTCGTGCTCGTCGCGCACGTCGCCGAGGATCTCCTCGATCAGGTCCTCCATGGTGACCATGCCCGCGGTGCCGCCGTACTCGTCGACGACGAGCGCCACCTGCATGCCGTCGGCACGAACCCGTTCGAGCACCTCGTCGCCGTCGAGACTGGCGGGCACGATCGGTACCGCGACGGCGAGTTTCCCGAGCGGGATCTGCTTACGCAGGTGCGCCGGATGGGTGAAGGCGTGTTTGACGTGGACGACGCCGAGGGTGTTGTCGAGGTCGCCGTCGATCACCGGGAACCGGGAGTACCCGGTGCGTGCCGAGGCGGCGATGAGGTCGGCGATGGTGTCGTCGCGGTCGAGCGACTCCACCTTCACCCGGGGGGTCATCAGATCCTCGGCGCTGCGTTCACCGAACTCCAGCGAGCGGTCCATCAGCTGCGCGGTGCGCTGATCCATCGCGCCGCGCTGGGCCGAGGTGCGAACCAGCGATCCGAGTTCCTGCGGCGACCTGGCCGAACGCAGTTCCTCGGCCGGTTCGATGCCGAGCCTGCGGACCAGCCAGTTGGCGGCGTTGTTCAGGAATCGGATCAGCCATTTGAAGAACACGGAGAACCCGATCATCGGGCCCGCGGTGAGCCGGGCCGTCGCCATCGGCTTGGCGATGGCGATGTTCTTGGGTACCAGTTCGCCGTAGATCATCGACAGCGAGGTCGCCAGGATCAGCGCCAGCGCGAGCGCGACACCGGTCGCGGCGGTCTCGCTCAGGCCGATGCCGTCGAGCAGCGGCGCCAGCAGCCGTGCCAGCACGGGTTCGGCGATGAAGCCGGTGATCAGGGTGGTGATGGTGATGCCGAGCTGGGCGCCCGAGAGCTGGAACGACAGGGTGTTGTGCGCCTGTTTGACCAGTCGTGACCGGGTGTCACCGGAGCGCGCGGCCGATTCGACGGCGCTGCGTTCCAGGGCGGTGAGGGAGAACTCGGCGGCCACGAACAGGGCGGTACCGAGGGTCAATGCGGCGAAACCGAGCAGGCTGAGCACTGTCAGCACGGTGGACATCCTCAGCACCACCTATGCGGTGCCGGGGCGAGACCAGTGGATCGGACGGACGCTGCGGAAAGGAGGACGCCGGGTTTGTCACCCGGCTCCGTAGAGGAGCCCTCCTGTGTGGCGCCCTTGGACGCGGGTGACAACTGGATCCTTTCGAGGTGGGAAAACGAGCTGTGCCGAGATCGGCAACTCCATAGTAATCCGTCGCCTCGGTTGATGCGTCAGCGGCGCGGCCGACCGGCGCCCGCACGGCGTCCGGTCGGCCGGTCGGTCACCAGCCGCTGGGCAGCGGCCTGCCCTCGGCGAAACCGGCGGCGGACTGCACACCGAGCACCGCGCGTTCGTGGAACTCGGGCAGGGTACGGGCGCCCGCGTAGGTGCAGGAGCTGCGTACACCCGAGCAGATGTGGTCGATCAGGTCCTCCACGCCCGGCCGCTCGGGGTCCAGGCGCATCCGCGAACTGGAGATGCCTTCCTCGAACAGCGCCTTGCGGGCCCGGTCGAAACCGCTGTCGGCGGCGGTGCGGGCGGCGACGGCACGCTTGGACGCCATGCCGAAGCTTTCCTTGTAGGCGTTGCCGTCGCGGTCGACGCGCAGGTCGCCGGGGGACTCGTAGGTGCCGGCGAACCAGGAGCCGATCATCACGTTCGACGCGCCCGCGGCCAGTGCCAGGGCCACGTCGCGGGGGTGGCGGACACCACCGTCGGCCCACACGTGCACGCCGAGTTCCTGTGCGGCGGCGGCACATTCGGCCACCGCGGAGAACTGAGGACGGCCCACACCGGTCATCATCCGGGTGGTGCACATCGCACCGGGGCCGACGCCGACCTTGATGATGGTCGCGCCCGCCTCGGCAAGGTCGCGGGTGCCCTCGGCGGAGACCACATTGCCCGCGACCAGCGGCAGCCCGAGGCCGAGATCGGCGACGGTGCGCAGGGATTCGAGCATCTTGGTCTGGTGGCCGTGGGCGGTGTCGAGGACGAGGACGTCGGCGCCCGCGTCGGCCAGTGCCTTCGCCTTGGCGGCCACGTCACCGTTGATGCCGACGGCGGCGGCGACGCGCAGTTTGCCCTCGGCGTCGACGGCCGGGGTGTAGATGCCCGCGCGGATGGCGCCGGTGCGGGTCATCACGCCCGCAAGGGTGCCGTCGGGGTGGGTGAGCACGGCGAGCTGGGTGTGTGAACCGGCGAGCCGGTCGAAGATGTCGCGGGGCGAGGCGTCGACGGGGGCCTGCACGAAATCGGTCTGGGCGATCTCGCGCAAGCGCGCGAATCGGTCGACGTCGGCGCAGGCGGCCTCGGTGACCACACCGACGGGTTTGCCGTCCTCGACGACGACCACCGCGCCGTGCGCGCGCTTGTGCATCAGCGCCAGCGCGTCGGACACCGCCGCGTCGGGGTCGAGAGTGACCGGGGTGTCGGCGGTGAGCGAGCGGCTCTTGACGAACGCGATGGTCTCGGCGGCCGCCGGGATCGGGAGATCCTGCGGCAGGACGACCAGTCCGCCGCGCCGGGCGACGGTCTCGGCCATCCGCTTACCGGCCACCGCGGTCATGTTCGCGACGACGAGGGGGATGGTGGTACCCGAGCCGTCGACGCTGGCCAGGTCAACATCGAACCGGGATGCGACATCCGTGCGGTTCGGGACGAGGAACAGGTCGTCGTAGGTCAGGTCGTACGGCGGCGGTGGGCCAGGAAGAAATCGCACTGTGCCGATGATAGCCGTGTGAGCGGTCCGGCGGGCGGATGCGCGCAGGGTGCTCCTGGCATGCCGCCGGAAAAGGCGCGTGGCCGAACCGTAATCGGTTCGGCCACGCGGCGATTCATCTGTGCGATCAGTTTGCGGAACGGTTGCGGTTGCCCGCCGGAGCCGCCGGACGACCGGCGCGCCGCCGCGAATTCGTCGGCGTGTCGCCGCTCCGGGCGTGTCCGCCGGCGCCCGCGGGCTTGCGGGAACGCGACTCACCGGTCGGACGGTCCCGGCGCGGCGCGCCCGAACCCCGGCTGTGCCCGCCCTCGGAAGCTGTTGCGCCACTGGGCCTTGCGCGGCGCGGACGACCCGCACCGGTCGAGGTCCGCGTCGGCTGTGCCGGTGCGGCGGGGGTGGCGAGCGCGATGCCGCTCGGCTTGCGGGCGCCGGTGATGTCCACCAGCTTCCGGTCGCCGGGGCGGACATCGATACCGTCGGTCCGCACGCCCGCCTTGCGGGTCATCGCGGCCACGTCCTTGCGCTCCTCGTCGGTGACGAGGGTGACGACCACGCCGTCCTCGCCGGCCCGCGCGGTGCGACCGGCGCGGTGCAGGTAGGCCTTGTGCTCGGCGGGCGGGTCGAAGTGCACGACCAGCGACACACCGTCGATGTGGATGCCGCGCGCGGCCACGTCGGTGGTGACCAGCACCGGCACCGACCCGTCGGCGAAGGCCGCCAGCGTGCGCACGCGATTGTTCTGTGCCTTGCCGCCGTGCAGCGAGCCCGCGTCGACACCGGCGCCGCGCAGCTGCTTGGCCAGACGATCGGCGCCGTGCTTGGTGCGCACGAACATGATGGTCAGGCCGTCGCGGGCGGCGATCTCGGTGGCGACGGTCCGCTTGATGTTCTTGTCGCGCACGAAGAACAGGTGGTGGGTCATGGTGCTCACCGACGCCTCGGCGGGCGCGGTGGAGTGGGTCACCGGGTTGCTCAGGTAGCGCTTCACGAGCTTGTCCACGTCACCGTCGAGGGTGGCCGAGAACAGCAGGCGCTGACCCTGCTTCGGGGTGCGGTCGAGCAGGCGGGTGACCTGGGGCAGGAACCCCATGTCGGCCATGTGGTCGGCCTCGTCGAGGGCGGTGATCGCCACGTCGGACAAGTCGGCATTGCGCTGCTTGATGAGGTCGTCGAGGCGGCCGGGAGTGGCGATCAGCAGGTCGACACCGCGCGCGAGGCGGTCGGCCTGCCGCTTGATCGGTGCACCACCGACGACGGAGGCGACACGCAGACCGAGCGAGCGAGCGGCATCTTCGAGCGCCTTCTCGATCTGGGTGGCGAGCTCACGGGTCGGTACGAGCACCAGGCCACGCGGGCGGCCCGGCTTGGACGGCGGGCCCTCGGCCAGGCGGGTGAGGATCGGCAGGCCGAAGGCGAGGGTCTTGCCCGAGCCGGTGGGGCCGCGACCCAGCACGTCACGCCCGGCGAGCGCGTCACCGATGGTGGCGGCCTGGATGGGGAAGGGCTTGTCGATGCCCGCGTTGCGCAGGGCCTGCACCAGGGCCACGGGCAGGCCTAGTTCGGTGAAGGTCGGTTCGGTCGCGTCGGAGACAGCAGAGGTGGACAAAATGGCCTTTCGTTGGGCTGCGAATCGCGCTGGAAGATCACCGGCGCCGATTACCCGAAACACGCGAACGGCGTACGGGGTGCGGCCCAGCAGGAAGGACCGATCTCCCAGGATAGGCGTGATTGCGTTCGCGTGGGTAAACAACCTGGTCAGCGGTAACGGCGAGCGCCGGTTCGGCCAGGAGTGATCAGCAGGGTTCGGGGTGCGCGCGTCGCGTCCGGCTCAGGTGGGTGATCGCCAGGTCAGCCGTGGAACAGCCGACTCAGTTCCTGCAGCCACGGCACCGCGACGGCGAGGGTGGGAACCACCAGAATCGCCGCCGATCCGAGGTAGGCCGCGGTGGCGATTCTCACGTCGCCGTTGGTGCCCGCGAGGCGCTGGATGCGGATGAGGGTGCTCGGACCGCCCGCGGCGAGCGCGCCCTGCGGTGCGGTCGATTTCGCGCACGCCACCAGGGCGCGGGCGAGCGGTTTGGGGCCGGTGACCTTCACCGCGGAGTCGTCGGCGAGCAGTTCGATGAGCAGTTTCACCGAACCGAGCGCGGCCTTGCTGCGGACCACCCGGGGGAACGCCTCGTGGACGGCGGTGAACGCCTCGAGCACCAGGTCGTGGCGGGCCCGCAGATGCGAGCGCTCATGGCTCACGATCGCGGTGACCTCGGCGTCGTCGAGGCTGGTCAGGGTGCCTTCGCTGAGCACAACGCGCTGGCGGAGCCCGGGCAGGCAGTAGGCGATGGGTTCGGTGGCGGCGAGCACCCGGATGTCGGCGGCGCGGCGCACGGGACCGCTCTGATCGAGCAGATCGACCAGCATGCGGTGCCGGGACCGGCGGCGGCGGGTGTGCACGCCGACACGCACGATGGAGAACATCAGGCGCGCGCCGATCATCAGCGTCAGAGCGAACACGGTGACGTACACGAGCCACAGCGGCAGCCCGAGCGCGTCGATCTCCTTGGTGGGGGAGGTGGTCGGCCTACCGTCGGGGCCGGGAACGAGCAGCAGGCTGGCGATGGCCAGCCCGGAACCGAAGGCGCTGAGCACGGCGGCCAGCGCGATGGCCTGCCACAACACGACCGCCGCCCGCGGACTGCGGTGCGGCCAGGTAGCACGGCTGAGCAGCGCGGGAACTGGCCCTGCGAGTAGCAAGGCGAGACCTGCGAAGACTGCCGCGGTTGCGTTCATCGACTCTGCTCACTGCGTTGTGGGGCCAGGGGCGCTCACGTCGTTGTGAGAGCCGCCAGGGAGTCTAGCCGCTGTTTTCGTCGGATTCGAGCTTGGCCAGTGCCTCGCGCAGCGCATCGGCTTCGTCCTTGCCGACCTGTTCCACGAAGTGCACCAGCGCCGCGGCGCGGCTGCCCGCCGCGTCGGCCTGCTGCAACGCGTCGACCATCAGGCTCGCGACCAGTTCGTCACGGCTGTGTACCGGGGCGTACCGATGCGCGCGATCGTCGCGACGCTGCACAACCAAATCCTTTTTCGCCAGCCGCTGCAGCACGGTCATCACCGTGGTGTACGCGAGCTCGCGACGAGCCGCCAGTGCTTCGTGTACCTGCCGCACCGTGAGCGGTTCGTCGGCGGACCACAACTGGTCCATCACCGCTTTTTCGAGTTCGCCGAGACCTGCCATCCCTCCGATTTTACGGACTCAACGACAAAGATGCGTACTACAGATTGTCGTAACGGGGTGTTTGCTGGTGTGTCATTCGTCATACCCGGCCGCGCCGTGCACGTGGCGCGTGCCGATCGGCACGACCATCGGCCGCCCCGAGACCGGATCGGTGAGTACCTTCGCGTCGAGTCCGAACACCTCGGCGAGCAGTTCCGCGGTGATGATGTCGGCCGGTTTTCCCTGCGCGACGATGCGGCCCGACGCCATCACCACCAGTTCGTCGCTGTAGCGGATGGCGAGGTTGAGATCGTGCAGCACCATCACCACGGTGCGTCCGAATTCGGCGTGCAAGCGGTCGACCAGGTCGAGCACTTCCAGCGAGTGCGCGAGATCGAGATAGGTGGTCGGCTCGTCGAGCAGCAGGATGTCGGTGCCCTGGGCGAGTGCCATCGAGATCCAGGCGCGCTGCCGCTGCCCGCCGGACAACTCGTCGAGGGTGCGGTCGGCCAGGTCGGCGATGCCGGTCTGGGCCAGGGCGGCGGCGACCTCGGTCTCGTCGTCGGCCGACCACTGCCGCAGCCAGGACTGATGCGGGTGACGGCCGCGCGCGACGAGATCGGCGACGGTGAGCCCTTCCGGTGCGACGGGGGTCTGCGGCAACATGCCGATCACCCGCGCGACGTCCTTGGTCTTCATCGACGAGATGGCCTTGCCGTCGAGCACCACCTGGCCTTCGCGCGGACGAAGCAACCGGCCGAGCGACTTGAGCAGCGTCGACTTGCCGCACCCGTTCGGTCCGATCACCGTGGTGACCACGCCGGGGGCGATGTCGAGACTGAGCCCGTCGACGATCACCCGCTCGCCGTAGCCGAGGGAAACGGTGTCGGCGGCGAGGCGATGGGCGGGGCTGGTCATGAGAGCGTGGCCTTCCGGTTCATGCGGACGAGCAGGTAGAGCAGGAACGGCCCGCCGAGCGCGGCGGTGACGATACCGACCGGCAGGTCGACGGGCAGCAGCGCGCGCGAGATGATATCGGCGCCCGCCACCAGTGCGGCGCCGGTGAGCGCCGAGGCGATCAGCGGTTCGCCGGGCGTGCGGAACGCCATCCGGGCGATCTGCGGTGCGGCCAGCGCGACGAACCCGACGGGCCCGACGGCCGCGGTCGCCACCGAGGCGGCGACGACGGACGCACCGATCAGCAGCGCCTGCTGGGACTGGATGCGCACACCGAGCACCCGGGTCGATTCCTCGCCGAGGCGCAGCGCGGCCAGCGTGCGCGCCGAGACGAGCGCGACGACGGTGACCACGGTGAGCGCGATCGCGGCGGGCACGACACTGGACATGTCGGCCGCGTCGAGCGAGCCGTTGAGCCAGACCTGGGCACGGGCGGCGTCGGTGAGGCTGGCGCGGGTGAGCAGCCAGCTGATCGCCGACATGAGCACCGCGTTCACGCCGATACCGATGAGCACGAGGCGGAAACCGGTGACACCGCGTTCCCCGCCACCACCGCGACCCCACGCGAGCAGGTAGATGACCACGGCGGTGAGCAGACCACCCGCGAGCGCCGCCAGGGGAGCACCGACCGTCGCGACGAGACCCGTTGTCGCCCCGCCGCTTCCGACCAGCACGGCGACCGCGCCCACACTCGCGCCGGTGGTGATACCGAGCACGTCCGGCCCCGCCAGCGGGTTGTGCAGGATGGACTGCATCAGCGCGCCCGCAAGCCCGAGGGCGGCACCGACGACCACGGCGGTGAGCGCCCGGGGGAGTCGCGATTCGAGGACGATGAACCGCTGCGATCGGGACCCACCCCCGCCGAGGACATCGAGCACCCGGCTCAGCGGGACATAGGTGTCGCCGACGGCGATATCGACGCAGAACAGCACGAACACAGTCACGGCCAACGCGACGACGAAACCGAACATCACCGGGCGCAGCACCAGCGACAGCGGACCCACTCGCAAGGCCGGACGCACCTTGCGCAGATCGGCGGTCGTGTCGATGCCGGCGCTCACAGCGTCACCAGCTTCTTGCGGCGCACGAGGGCGATGAAGAACGGTGCGCCCAGCGCCGCCAGCATCACGCCGACCTGCAGTTCACCCGGCCGGGCGACGACGCGGCCGGTGATATCGGCCGCCAGCAGCAACAGTCCGCCCAGCAGTGCCGAGTAGGGGATCAGCCACCGGTTGTCGGGTCCGGTGACGATGCGAGCGATATGCGGGACCACCAGCCCGAGGAATGCGATCGGCCCGACCGCCGCGGTGGCCGCACCGCTGAGCAGCACCACCGCGGCCAGTCCGAACGCGCGCGCCCGGCCGATGTCGACACCGAGCCCGCGTGCCACATCGTCGCCGAGACCGAGCAGGTTCAAGGCGGGGGCGGCGGCCAGCGCCATGCCCAGTCCGATCACGAGGAACGGCAGGACCTGCCAGAACACGTCGGCCTCGCGGCCGTTGACCGTGCCGACCACCCAGAACCGGTAGGTGTCGAGCGCCGCGTTGTCGAGTACGACGACGGCGTTGGTCATCGCCTGCAGGAACGCGGTGACCGCCGCACCGGCGAGCACCAGGCTCAACGGACTGGCTTTGCCACCGCCGATCGAGGAGACGCCGAACACGATCAATCCCGCGATCGCCGATCCGGTGAAGGCGAACCAGATGTACTGACCCGGCGCGGTGAAGCCGAACAGATAGATGCTGAGCGCCGCCAGGAAGCCGGCGCCCGCATTCAGTCCTAACAATCCGGCATCAGCTAGCGGATTCCGGGTATACCCCTGGATGAGCGCGCCCGCGACCCCCAGCGCCATCCCGGCGATGAGGGCCAACGCGGTGCGCGGGAGACGCAGCTCACGCACGATTTCCTCGGCGGTGGAGCGGGCCGGGCATCGGAACGGGCCGCCGTCGCAGCCGAGAGCGTGTGTGACGGCGTCGAACACCGTGGACGGTGCGAGCGAGCGGGTGCCGATGGCGATGCTGGCCACCACCGCCACGGTGAGCAGTACAGCGAGCAGGGCAAGCCCGGTCAGACGACGGCGTCTGACGGTGCCAGGGTGGATCACGGCGACGAACTTCTCCTGCCTCGAAACCGGACACGACTTGTGAAGTCTGGTAAGCCTAACCTATGTTCCGAGACATCATCGTCACGGGAACCAACCGTTCGAGGAGGTTCGATGCCCGAGCCCGTCACCACCACCACGACCCGCACCACCCTCGCGTTCGATCGCGCCTGTGCGCGGTTGCAAGCCCTGCAACCGGAGCATCCGCGGGTCTATGCCGTGGCGGCGATGGCCGGACAGGGAAAACGGCGATGGTGGCATGTCCCGAACGGGTTGTCCGAGGGCCGCGTCGAACTGATGTACCGCAGGCACGCCGCGGAGATGATCAACGACGAGATCGCCGCCGAAGTGGTGGCGACCGCGCTCATCCACGCCGTCGTCGGCCGGGTCACCGCGCTGTTCGTGATGTCGGCGCAGGCCTGGGATCCGGGGCGCGACAACCTCTGGATCCACCACGACAACGACGGCGGTATCGATTGGGCGGGCTTGTCCGACACCACGATTCGCGTCGTCGACGGTGATCCGCAGGCCGCCGAACCCGGCACCGTCGCACTGCCCTGCGAGGCGGCGATGGCGGTGTGGCTGGTGCAGCGCAGCGCGTCGTCGCTGATCCCGCTGCAGTCGGTGCTCACCCGCTGCTCGGGCCTGCCCGCGCGCCGGTTCTGGCCGCTGGTCGGTGAATCCGTCGTGGGCGCGGCCACCTATGTGCCCGATCTGGCGCGCACCGATGCCGCCGCCGCGGCGCGTCGGGGCCAGTTGCTGCTCACCGCCTTCGAGGAGCGTGGTTTGCCCGTGCGGCGCAGCAGCGTGCTGCAGCGCTGAGCGCGTCGCGCGCTTCACCGGCGCGGTCGCGGGTATAGGTTCCGCATGACCGTTGTCCTGAAGCGGGCTGTCACCACGCCGCTGCTGTACTTCTTCATCCTCGGCGACATTCTGGGCGCCGGGGTGTACGTGCTGGTCGGTTCGGTGGCCCGGGAATCCGGTGGCGCCGTGTGGTTGCCGCTCGTCATCGCGCTGGTGCTGGCCACGCTCACCGCGGGTTCGTATGCGGAACTGGCGACGAAGTTTCCGAGGGCGGGTGGGTCGGCGCACTATGTCACCCGGGCGTTCGGGCCCGCGGCCGGGTCGTTCGTCGGTTTCTGCATGCTCGCCGCCGGTGTGGTGTCGGTGGGTGCGCTGGCCAGGGCGTTCGCGGGGGACTATCTGCAGGCGCTGGTCTCGGTGCCGGTGGTCGTGGTGGTCGTGGTGTTTCTCGTGCTGCTCGCGGCGCTGAATATTCGCGGCATCCGGGAGTCGTTGGGCGCCAACGTGGCAGCCACACTGGTCGAGGTCGGCGGGTTGCTGCTCATCATCGGACTCGGTCTGTGGGTGATGCTGCGTGGAGACGCCGACCTGAGCCGCCTCACCCAGGTCGGCACCGCCGAACAGGGTGCGGTCGGTGCGGTGCTGGCGGGCTCGGTGCTGGCGTTCTACTCGTTCGTCGGGTTCGAGACCTCGGTGAATCTGGCCGAGGAGGTGAAGGACCCACGCCGGTCCTACCCCACGGCGCTGTTCGGTGCGTTGCTCACCGCCGGGGTGGTGTACGCGCTGATCGGTGTGGTCGCCAGTGCCGCGGTGCCCACCGAGAAGCTGGCCGAGTCGAGCGGGCCGCTGCTGGAGGTGGTGCGGGTGGCCGGGGAGGTCCCCGACTGGTTGTTCAGTCTGATCGCGCTGGTCGCGGTCGCCAACGGGGCCCTGCTCACCGGCATCATGTCCTCGCGGTTGGCCTACGGCATGGCCCGCGACGGTCTGCTGCCGTCCGCGCTCGCCCGCATCCTGCCCGGCAGACGTACACCCTGGGTGGCGATCCTGGCGACTTCGGCGGTGTCGTTGCTGCTGGCACTGACCGGCGAAGTCGATTCGCTGGCAGCGACATTGGTGCTGTTGCTGCTGTTCGTCTTCGGTTCCGTCGACGCGGCGGTGCTGGTGTTGCGCCGCGAACCGGGCGAACCGGGACACTTCCGTATCCCGACCGTCGTGCCCCTGCTCGGCCTGGCGTCGTGCCTGTTCCTGTTCACCCGCATCGACGGTGAGGTGTGGGCGCGCGGGCTGATCCTCGTCGGTCTGGGCGCGGTGCTGGCCGTGGTGAACGCGATTCGTGCCCGCGGTGGTGTGGATGCGGAAAAACGGGTAGAGCCAGCCGAGGAGAGGAGGAAGTTCATGACCACACCACGCGACCGCGACGACGACACCGCCGAACCGAAAGGTGGACGGCCTGGCCCCCGTGACGAGGGCAAGGACGGTGGCATGGCCACCCGCGAAGTCGCCCCCGATGTCGCCGAGACCGACGAGGGTGCGCAGGAACCGCCGGACTAGCCTGCGGCACCCCGGGCGGCCACGGCGTCGCCGAGTCGCCGGAACGAGCTCAGCAGCAGGTCGCCGTAGTGGTCGGGGTCCGGCATCATCGCCGCGTTGGTGGTGACGGTGACGGCCAGCTCCGCGCCCTGTGAGGTGATGAGATGGCGCAGGCCGTCGCCGTCGTGGATCGGCAGCGCACCGAGCACGCGCACCAGGGGCCGTCCGCCGAACCGCAGGTCGTCGCGGACCGGCGGCACATTGCTGATCGTGGTGTTGCTCAACGGGATCGAGGTCGCCGCGTCGAACCGGCGCAGGGTGCGCGCCCAGCCCGCGGCTCGCAGCAGCAGCGCGGGCGCGGTCTCGACGCGCGACTCGGTGCGCAGCGTGGCCGGGTCGGCGGCGGTGGCTTTGGCCCGCTGCGCCGATTCCTCGATCGCGAGCAGACGCCGCACTGGGTCGTCGATGTCGGTGTGCAGATCGACGAACATCTGGGTGAGCTGGTTCACCGAATCCCACTGCGCCACACCGCGCATCGACATGAGCACCATGGCTGCGAGGGAAGCCTCGGGGGTCTCGCCGCGCTCGGCCAGATAAGCCGCGAGCGCGCCCGACACGGTGGTCAGCATCAGGTCGTTGACGGTGACCCGGATCGGGCACGCGGCCTGCACTGCACGGACCTCGGTCATCGGCAGGGTGACGACATGCATGGTCAGCGGTGCGTGGATATCGCGGTTGAAGCGGGTCACGGGTTGCTGGGTCACCGCGGTCCTGTCGCCGGGTACCCGGGTCCGGGCCATGCCGAGGGCGAATCGCGCGGGGGCGGTGAGCACAGTGGCGGCGGTGCGCACAGCCGCGCCGATCAGGTCGTCACCGCCGAGTTCGACCTCGGGGGCGGGCGCGTCGCCGAACAGTTTCGCCTCGAGTTCGCGGGTCGCGACCCCGTCGCAGACGCTGTGGTGGAGTTTGAGCACCACCACCGTCGCCGTCCCGATTCCCGGCACCTCACCTACCCGGTCCAGGACATGGATCTCCCACGGCGGCTTGACGAGATCCATTCTCGCCGAGGCGAGTTCGGCGATCCGGGTCTGGGCCGCAGGCCAGATACCCGGCGCGTCGAGGAAGACGTGATCGGCCATATTCGCCACCGGAGCGGGCACCCAGTACGGCAGGTCGAGATCGAAGGGGGTGCGGCGCAGGCGGCGGTGGAACAGGGGAGAGTGGCCGAGGCGAGCCCGCGCCCACTCGCGAACCTCGCGCGTTTGCAGGGGCGCGGTGCCGTCGTCGGCGAAGAAGTACACCGCGACGATGTGGGAGAGATGCCGGTCGGTCTCGTCGTAGACGAAC
The DNA here is from genome assembly GCF_013839555.1 of Nocardia sp. GTS18. NCBI lineage: Bacteria > Bacillati > Actinomycetota > Actinomycetes > Mycobacteriales > Nocardiaceae > Nocardia > Nocardia sp. GTS18. Next base: position 95,160 of record NZ_JACBIU010000010.1, read on the forward strand.
ACCGCATCGCGCGGCGCCAACCGCCCGGGGCGTACCCGCAGGGTGCTCACAGGCCGAGCGCCGTCGCCATCATCGGCCAGGAAGCGTGCAAGTCGTCTTCCCAATAACCCCATGAATGAGTTCCGGTCGCGCGCATATTGTAGGTGATATTCGTACGGCCGAGTTCGCGTGTCCGCTGGGCCATTTGCGCGGTGCAATACATGGTCGCCGCTTCGATTCCGCCACCGACGAGCATTTGATTCTGCAGAATGGACGCGGGGTTTTTTCCTTCGACATGTACCCGCGGATTCGCGAGGGTGTCGTGCACGCCCGGCAATCCACTTCCCGCGGCGATATAGATCGGGATATCGGGCAGCCGATGCGCTTGTACATACGGGTCGTGCTCGCGCCAGGCGGCATCGCCTGCCGGCCCCCACATGTTCTCCACCTTGCCGCCGCCGAGGCGGACCACGAGCGAGACGAACTCGCGGCCCACCGGATCGCTCGTCATCGCGCAGCCGCTGTAGGAGGCGACGCTCCGGTAGAGCCGCGGAGCCTGGATGGCCAGGTCGAGGACCGAACTGCCCGCCATCGAGATGCCCGCGAGCGAGTTCACGCCCGTGGTGTCGAAGGCCGCGTCGATCACCGGCGGCAACTCCTGGGTGAGGAAGGTGGTCCACTTGTTGACGCCGTTGTTCTTCAGGTTCTTCGCAAGTCCGGGGTCGGGCTGGTGCCAGTCGGTGTAGTAGCTGAACGCGCCTTCCATCGGCATCACGACATTGACGTGCTTACCGGCGAAGAACTCGGCCGCATTCGTCTGACCTGCCCAGTTGGCCGAATCCTCGCCGCCGCCCGCACCGTTGAGCAGGTACAGCGTCGGGGCGGGAGTCGCGGTGTCGGCGGGGCGGAGCACGCGCAGCGCGATGGTGCGATCCATCGACGGCGAATAGACGCTGATCTCGGCGGTCTGGCCGGTCTGACCGCGGCTCACCAGGTGGGCGCCGGGCGCGGCGGTCGCCTGCGGGCCGTCGGCGAGCACGGGAGCGGTGGCCAGGGCGGCGGCACAGGCCGCGGCGAGGAGGGTGCGGAATGCGAGTGTGTTCATCGGTGGTACGAGCCTGCTGACTTCTCGAAGAGCGACCGGGGGCCGGCCGATGGGCCGGCCCCCGTGACAGAGCTGAGGGCTACTTGCCGGGCGACGGCGTGCCGCCGCTGGCCGAGATGAGCGCCTGCACGAAGGGCAACGCCGCATTGCTGAGGCTGCCGGCGCCGGTCTCCAGCAGTTCGTAGAGGGATCCCATGTGTTTCTCCTGGTGGTGATGGGTGAATCAGGCTCGCGTCACGGGCGAGCCGGGTGACCGGACGGCCGGATTACGGGAAGAAGGCTTCCACCGAACCGAGGAAGACGGCCAGCAGACCATCGCCTTCGGCAGCCGAACCGAGTCCCGCGATGGCCGCGGTCAGAAGCTCACTCAACGAGCCCATGTATCTCTCCTTGCGTTGTGGCCACACCAGGCTTCGATGTGACGCCGGTAACGTAACCCGCCACCCAAGGTGTGGCAACCCGATGTTTCACTCCGCTCGAACTGTTCATATTTTTCTTCCGGGCGGAATCAACTTGCTGATTGCCGGAAGGGCTCGTCCGTACTAGGTGTGACCTGTGGTTACTGCCACTGTCTGGCACAGTTATCAGTCGGTTCGCGGGGAACAACGGTGTACGCGGAACGGGTGTCAAGGGGGCTTTTTTCCGCTCTGAACTGCAGCGGTGCGGAGCGTGTCGGAGTCGAGTCCGAATGCTCGGCTGATGCGCGGGGGCGCGATGGATGTTGGGTCCGCTCGGATCGGAACGCGCTGCGGGCTCGTCGGTGGGGTGTTGCCGGGTGGACGCGCAAGCCCCTTGTTTCGGGGCTATGCCTCGGGGAGATCTGTCGTGCTGCCGACGATGGGCCGTTGAGTCGTTATGTCGCTTCGCTATTGAAAGGTAACTCTTGCTCGGTCCCGTGAACGGGTCGGAGGGGCTCGTCGGCCCGCTCTCGACCCGTTCGCCTGGTCGCTACTTACCGGGCGACGGCGTGCCGCCGCTGGCCGAGATCAGCGCCTGCACGAACGGCAGTGCGCCGTCGCTGAGGCTGCCCGCCCCGGTCTGCAGCAATTCGTAGAGCGATCCCATGGTGTTCTCCTCGGTGAAATATCGGGTTGTTTACGGGAAGAAGGCTTCGACAGAGCCGAGGAACACGGCGAGCAAACCGTCCCCTTCGGCGGCGGAACCGAGTCCCGCAATTCCGGCCATCATCAATTCGGTGAGTGAACCCATATCAGTTCTCCTTGCGGCATTTTCGGATCTGCATCAGCGGCGGTCGCCCGTCGTGATGCCGGTAACGTAGCCGCCGGCCATTTCGCCTCACCCGATTTTTGGCGGATCCGGACAATTCGTCCCGAATTCTTTCCGACGGAAAGTATCTCGCCCGGTTGGCGAACGTCACTGCCGCTGATGCTGTGACCTGTGGCGACGCACAAGGCTTGTCACGCGTCGCCCGTCCGTCGGGGAGCCGCGTCAATCCCCCTGTCCGCCACCGGCGTCGGGCAGCACGACCCGTCCGCCGGTAGTCGGGCAATCGGCGCGGCCGGTGACGAGCATCAGCAATTCCGCAGCAGTGCCCGTGACCTCCGTCCCCGATCCTGCTGTCCACCCGGTGTCGGTCGCGCACAGCCGGTATCCGGCGAGCCGCTTGCGCGCGTGGAACGGCGCACCCATCGCCCACACCCGCTCCAGCGACCACTGCGCGGGCTCCGTGGGCGCGACCCGCTCGATCCCGAGCGGTACCGCGATGTCCTGTCCGTGTACGAGCAGGTCCATCAAGCGGTCGAGCGGCGTCGTACCGATCGGGGTCGTGCGTGACCCGATCGTTTCCCGCAGCTGTGCGAGCAGTTCCCCAGTGGTCGTCCGATCGGCATACCGAACGGCACTGTCACGGATGAGCCGGTCGATATTTCCGCGCGCCCGCACCAGCTCCACCAGGATCGTCCCGAGGGTGAACCGGGTCGCGAGTACCAGATGGGCAACCACGTCGCGAACTCGCCACCCTGCGCACAATGACGCTGCGTCCCACTCGGATTCGTCGAACCCGGTCAGAAGTTCGACCAGTGTGGTGCGCTCCTCGGCGACGCGCCGCCAGACCATGTCCGCGCTCGGTTGTTCGGTTGTCATCCTGTCTCCTTCGGTCGATGTCGTCGGTACCGTAGGAGCTCCACCGAGGTGGAGGTGCCAGCGGATGTGACCCACAACACACGCCTGACGATCGGCGAACTCGCCGACCGAACCGGCGTCGCAGTGCGCACCATCCGCTACTACTGCGACGAAGGGTTGCTCGCTGCCGAGCGCACCTCGACCGGGCATCGGACATTCGGGACGGATGCGATCGAGCGCCTCGGCCTGCTGCGACGCCTGCGTGCGCTGGGTATCGGCTTGGCCGCCATCGCCGAGGTCCTCGCGGGTACCCGCGCCCTGGCGGAGGTGATCGCCGCCGAACGTGAAGCTGTCGTCGGTGAACTCACCGCGTTGCGGCGACGCGAGGCGCTGCTGACCGCGGTGGTTGCCGGTGAGGTCGGGGTCGGGGTGAATCTGGTTGCCGCCGTTGCTGATCCGGCTGCCGCGCACGACGCGCTCGTCGGGTTCTGGCGGCATCAGCTGGCTCCGCTGCCCGCTCCCGTGCTGCACGACTTCATCGATATGAATGTGCCGGGCCCTCCGACCGATCCGGACCCGCGGTATCTGCTGACCTACGCCGAACTCGTGGCGGCCGTGCGTGATCCACGGCTGACCGCGGCGATGTTCGACACCGTCCGGCACGGCGCCGTTCCTGGTGTGCGTGACGAAAAGGACCTGCTGCTGTCCGTCGCACAGGCGTGTCTCTCGGTGGCCCCACTCGTCGCGATCGGCGAACAACCTCGGCCCGGCACCGAACTCGACCATTACGTTCACGCCCACGCCACCGCTCGCGCCGAGCGAGACACCCCGGAATTCCGTCGGCGATTGGCCCTCGGCGCCGCCGACCAGCGCGTGCGCCGCTACTGGCGTCTCACCACGGCCCTGACGGGCGAGTCGGTCACCTCCGGCGCCGCGCACTTGTGGCTCTTCGACGCGCTGACCGTCTCGGTCGCACAATCGGCGGGCTGAACCTGCCGGGGGACGAACGAGGGGAGGCCACGAGTGGCCTCCCCTCAGGGGACGATCAGGGAACCACTTCGACGATGTCGCCGGGTTCGAGCCATTCGTAGTGCGCCTTGGCGCCGTCGGGGGTCAGGCGGATGCAGCCGTGGGACTGCTCCTCGGTGGGTCCGATGTGGTAGGCGATGTCGCCGTTGAAGAAGATCGCGTATTCCATGGGGGCGTTGTGCAGGGTGCTCCAGTGGAACGGCTTCTTGAACGCCACCTTGAACGTGCCCGGCGGGGTTTCGTAGCCGGGGCGGCCGTGCGACATCGGGGTGGGACCGTAGGTCACCGTGCCGTTGTCCATCAGCCACGCGTTGTTGGTGGACAGCTGCAGGCACGCGCGGGCCTTCTCGCTGCACGGCGCTACCACCGGTTCCGGTTCGGGCGCGGGAACGATGGCGGGCACGCCGGGGATATCGGGCCCGCCGGGCCACAGTGGTTCGGCCTGCACGGGTGCGGCGAGCGCGGTGCCCGCCACCGCCGCACACATCGCCGCGCACGCGGCCCACCGGGGAATACGACTACTACTCACGAAATCTTGCCTCTCTCGCCGCGCCCACCCCTGGTCGTCGTACGCCCAGAACATGAGCTTTCACCATCGACACAAGCCTCGGAACATAGAGGTGTGAATGATCATGGAGTATTGCGATTGTGTTGAGCAAGCCCTGGATATGGCTACCGGCGCGTCGCATTCCGGCAGTCACTTGACCACTTAGGTAAGCCTGACCTATGCTCATCGTGGCGTATGGATGAGTCGGTGGTCCCGAGGGCTGCGGTCGACCCCCTCGTTCCTGCCGCGGCGGGCTCCGTTCTCGTAACGGGGTCCGCCGCTTCGTTTTCCCGGTGGCGACGCCGGATTTCTGATGGTGTAAACCGGACGGTATGAGCGAAAATCCCCTGTCGTGGGCCGATATCACGCCCGAGCTGATGACCAAGATGAGTGAAGGCACCTTCACCGACCTCATCGGCATGCGCTACACCGAGGTCTCCGCCGACCGTGTGCGCGGCGAATGGGAGGTGCGTCCTCAGTTGCATCAGCCCGCCGGCATCCAGAACGGCGGCGTGTACTGCACGGTGATCGAAACCCTCGCCAGCGTCGGCGGCAGTGTCTGGTTCGGTGAGCGCGGTCAGGTGGTCGGCGTCAACAACAACACCGACTTCCTGCGCGCGGTGCGCGAGGGCACCCTCACCGGCGAGGCCACCCCGATCCACCGCGGCCGCAGCCAGCAGTTGTGGGTCGTGGTGATCACCGACGCCGAGGGTCGCATGGTCGCTCGCGGACAGGTGCGCCTGCAGAATCTGGCGGCCTGACCTCAGTTCCCCGTGGAGTCGCCGGCTGCCGCCGGCGAGCCGGGTGTTCGGCCCGCGGCGACCTTTCCCGCCACATGGCGCACGTCGCGGTGCGCGATCAGCCATTCGCCCTCGTGCTGCTCGAACTCGTCGCGGACGAGGCCGATCACGGTCCAGTCCGCGGGCCTGCCCGCGTCCGGATTCGAAAACCAGTGCCAGACGGTGGCATACGCGGTGAGCAGAGGGCGATCGTCGGTCCATTCGATGGTGGCCTGCCCGATCACGTGGGCCACCGGGGCGCGCTGGGACTTCGGCACCCGGCTCATGTAGTCGGTGAACGAGTCGCGGCCGTGGAAGAGCACGGGCGGGCCGGGCATGATCCGGTACTCGATCAGTGCGTCGGGGGTGAAGCATTCGGAGAATCGTTCGCTCTCCTGGGTGTCGGCGATCCGGAAGAACTTGTAGAAGGTCTTGAAAATCGCGCGTTCGGCTTCGATGGTGACGAGCAGGGGGTCGCGTGATCCGGTCACATCGGGTCCTTGTGCGTGTCCAGGGCGGCTGGCGGTCAGGTCGCCGCGAAGTGGGTTGTCGCTGAGGTCGCCTATGGAGTCTAAGCCGAATTCGGGCCAAAAGTTGACTGACGGGTTCAATTCGATGGACCGACCCGACTAGGCGTTAGCGGTGCGGGGGCCGGTTCGTTAACTTCTCGTTAATCGAGCCGGGTTCGTCCCAGGTCACGGAGTCGGTGGGCGACCCGTGGGGGCACGCTCGTGCCAGAATGTCGCTCACCGACCACGACCCGCCGAGGAGAATCCCGATGCGTTTGTCGCCGCACGAGCAGGAACGGCTGCTGCTGAGTTACGCGGCCGAGCTGGCGCGGCGCAGGCAGGCCAGGGGGCTCAAGCTCAACCATCCCGAAGCGGTCGCGCTCATCACCGACCACGTGCTCGAGGGCGCGCGGGACGGGCGGACCGTCGCGGAACTGATGTCCTCGGGGCGTCAGGTGCTCACCAGGGACGACGTGATGACGGGCGTGCCCGAGATGATCCACGACGTTCAGGTCGAGGCGACCTTCCCGGACGGGACCAAACTCGTCACCGTGCACCACCCGATCGGATGAGACCATGATTCCCGGTGAGTACCTGTGTGCCGAGGGCACGATCGAACTGAACGCGGGCGCGGTGCGTGTGGAAGTGGACGTGGTCAATACCGGTGACCGTCCGGTGCAGGTGGGCAGTCACGTGCACTTCCCGCAGGCCAATGCGGCACTCGACTTCGACCGTGCCGCCGCGCGCGGCCACCGCCTCGACATCCCGGCAGGCACCGCTGTCCGCTTCGAACCGGGTCTGCCGCAACGGGTTTCGCTGGTACCGCTCGGTGGCTCCCGCGAGGTCTACGGGATCAACGCCGACGCACCGGGCCGTCTCGATGGCTGAGCGCAACCGAACACCGCACGCCGTTTCGCAGCAGCTTCCGGGAGAGAGCCGATGACCGAACTCAGCCGCGCCCGCTACGCCGAACTGTTCGGCCCGACCACCGGCGACCGGATCCGCCTGGCCGACACCGACCTGCTCATCGAGATCACCGAAGACCGTTGCGGCGGACCGGGTCTGGCGGGCGAGGAAGCGGTCTTCGGCGGCGGCAAGGTGCTGCGCGAGTCGATGGGGCAGTCGCGCGCCACCCGCGCCGACGGCGCACCCGACACCGTCATCACCGGAGTGGTGATCGTGGACCACTGGGGCATCATCAAGGCCGACGTCGGCATCCGCGACGGCCGCATCTGCGGCATCGGCAAGGCGGGCAACCCCGACACCATGTCGGGCGTGCACCCCGACCTCGTCGTCGGCCCGGCGACGGAGATCATCGCGGGCAACGGCCGCATCCTCACCGCGGGCGCCATCGACTGCCACGTGCACTTCATCTGCCCGCAGCTGATGGAGGAGGCCCTCGGCGGCGGCATCACCACCCTCATCGGCGGCGGCACCGGCCCGGCCGAGGGCTCCAAGGCCACCACCGTCACGCCCGGCTCCTGGCACCTGGCCCGGATGCTGGAATCGCTCGACCACTGGCCGATGAACATCGTGCTGCTCGGCAAGGGCAACACGGTGAGCCAGGAGTCCATGTGGGAGCAATTGCGCGGCGGCGCATCGGGTTTCAAGCTGCACGAGGACTGGGGTTCCACCCCGGCCGCCATCGACGCCTGCCTCACCGTGGCCGACGCGGCGGGCGTGCAGGTGGCGCTGCACTCCGACACCCTCAACGAGGCGGGCTTCGTCGAGGACACCCTCGCCGCCATCGCGGGCCGTGGCATCCACGCGTATCACACCGAAGGCGCGGGCGGCGGCCACGCACCCGACATCATCACGGTCGCTTCGCATCTCAACGTGCTGCCCAGCTCGACCAACCCCACCCGCCCGCACACCGTCAACACCCTCGACGAACACCTCGACATGCTGATGGTGTGCCACCACCTGAGCCCGTCGATCCCCGAGGACCTGGCCTTCGCCGAATCCCGCATCCGGCCCTCGACGATCGCCGCCGAAGACCTCCTGCACGACCTGGGCGCCATCTCCATGATCGGCTCGGATTCCCAGGCCATGGGGCGCATCGGTGAGGTGGTGCTGCGCACCTGGCAGACGGCGCACGTGATGAAACGCCGTCGCGGTGCGCTGCCGGGCGACGGCGCCGCCGACAATGCCCGCGTCCAGCGCTACATCGCGAAATACACCATCTGCCCGGCTGTTTCACACGGACTCGACGACGAGATCGGTTCGGTGGAAGTCGGCAAACTGGCCGATCTGGTGCTGTGGGATCCGGCGTTCTTCGGTGTCCGCCCGCACGCGGTCCTCAAGGGCGGCATGATCGCCTGGGCGGCGATGGGCGACGCCAACGCCTCCATCCCCACCCCCCAACCCGTGCTGCCGCGCCCGATGTTCGGTGCCGCCGCCCCCGCCGCGGCCGCCACCTCCCTGCACTTCGTCTCCGAACAAGCCATCGACGACCGTCTCGCCGACCGCCTCGACGTCCGCCGAAAACTGGTCCCCGTCAAAAACGTCCGCCGCGTCACCAAGGCCGACATGCCCCACAACGACGCCATGCCACGCATCGAAGTAGACCCCGACACCTTCACCGTCCGCGTCGACGGCGAGGTCTGGACCGAGGCCCCCGCCACCGAACTCCCCATGGCCCAGCGCTATTTCCTGTTCTGAGGGCTGGCCGCCGAGTGTCGGCGGCCTGGGGTAATCTCGGCGCGATCCGAGCGGGGCGGGTATCGGTCGCCTCGCGTCACGTGCCGGGACGAACCGGCGGGAGGGGGCCGTTGTCGTGGACGATCTGACCGATGCCGCCGACGATCTGGCGCGCTGGGCGCCGGCGTGCGTGGCATGGACCCCTCGGCCGTCGCCGCAGAACTGATGGCCTGCACCCAGCGTGCCCAGGCCCGGCTGCGCGACCGAGTCGCCGGGCTGGTGCACGACGTGGTCGGCACCGACGAGGCCGGGACCGCGATCGTCGGCCAGTACGCCGACCGGTTCCCCGATCCGATCGATTCGGAGCAGGCGCCCGTTGCCGCCACGCCGCCACCGCCGGTCACCGCGTGGCCGCCCGTCGAACACGAGGTGCGCGCCGCCCGCAAACCCGACCGCGACCGGGTCGTCGCGCCCGTGGAACCCGACGAGGAAGATCTCTTCTACCAGCGCAAATCCTGGCTGCAGTAGCGCGATCTCGGCTGCGGCGAATATTCGGGGGAACCGAACGGGGTGGTTCCGCGTCCAATCAGTTCGAGACAGGTGCGCGGACTCGATCGGGTTCGCTTTCAGGAGGGAGTCAGCGTGACCGACGTGGTGAATGTCGACCCGAATGCGATCAGAACGCACGCCGGATCGGTGGACGGCGTCGCGAGCGGGGTGGCCTCCGCCCTGGAGGCGGCGAGCTACCTGGCCCACGCCGACGACGGCTACGGCCTGCTGGTGAAGCCGTACGCGGTGATCACCCTCAACACGCTGCACGACGAGATCGTCGACGGACTCACCGAACTCGATGCCCTGGTGGCGGCGATGCCGGGCAAGTTGCGAACCGCCGCCGACACGTTCGAAATGTGTGACACCACCCGGGCCGGACAGCTGAAAGCCACCACCGCCGAGATCGAGGGGACCGTCTGAGCATGGCCGACCAACCGACCGCCATCGGCACCTTCCTCAACGAGAACTCGGTACTGCCGGGCACCGTCGACTCCTTCGACGACGCGCCCGCACCCGACAACGACCTGCTGGCCGATGGAACCAACTATCGCGACACCTACTACCAGGAATCGAATTTCCTGTTCAGCAACGTGGGTGTGCCGCGGATCGAGGAGAAGAACCGCGGGCAGGAGGCCGACGCGGGCATTCTCGAGGGCACTCTACAGGGCGACACCTTCGAGAACGGGTACAGCCTCTACAACGCCTTCGCCGGTGGCGGGTCGACCACCGACAAGATCGACGCCATCGCCAAGGCCGGATCGACAGCGGCCGACTGGTCCTCCGCCGTCCAGACATTCGGCAAGGCCATCAAAGGCACCTCGGCGCCGGCGAAGTTCGACCCGTTCAACTTCATCGGCTCGCAGCTGATGAGCTGGATGCTCGAACACGTGGAACCGATGCGCAAGTCGCTCGACTCCATCACCGGCAATCCCGATATGGTCCAAGCGTATTCGGATTCGTGGAAGAAGATCGCCGACCATCTCACCACCACCGCCGGGCAACTGGCCGCCGCCGTCGACACCGGCATCGGGGAGTGGACCGGCTGTGCCGCCGAGGCCTATCGCACCAAGGCGACCGAACTCGCGAGCACGATCGCCGAGAAGGCCGCCGTGTCGCAGATCCTCGCCGACTGCAACAAGGCGATGAAGTCGATCGTGGAAACGGTGCGCGGCATCGTCGTCGAGATCCTCAGCAGCCTGGCGGGCATGCTGCTCGAGATGACCGCGATCCTCATCGCCTCGGCCGGAACCGCGTCGCCCGCGCTCATCGCTCGCGCGCTGGCCGATATCTCGCTGGCCACCATGACTGTGTGGCAGATGCTGATCAAGCTCGCCGAGGCGCTGGTGTCGACGAAGACCATGGCGCAGAGCGCGGTGCAGCTGGTGCGCGGGGTCGCCGGAGTCGAATCCGCGAAATAGGTGCCGGTGTGTGGTGGGGGTTGGTGGCAGACTGCGGGTATGACCAGTGCTGAGTGGGCCGATGTCGACAGTTATCTCGTCAGTGCGCTCGTCGGGGAGGAGGGGGTGCCCGCGCTGGAGGCGAACGCCAGTGCGGGGTTGCCGGCGATCGATGTGTCGCCGCCGCAGGGGAAGCTGCTGAATCTGTTGGCGCGCACCGCTCGTGCGCGTCGGGTGCTCGAGATCGGCACGCTCGGTGGGTACAGCACGGAATGGCTCGCGCGTGCGGTCGGCGAGGGTGGCACCGTGGTGACTCTGGAATTCGAGCCGCGTCATGCCAAGGTCGCGCGGGAGAATCTGGACCGGGCCGGGGTGGGGGAGCGCGTCGATATCCGGGTGGGTGCCGCACTGGATACCTTGCCCGAGGTGGCTGAGGACAGCAGCGAGCCGTTCGATCTGGTGTTCATCGATGCGGACAAGGTGAACAACTCGAACTATGTGCAGTGGGCGCTGCGGCTGACCCGTCCGGGTTCGGTGATCATCGTCGACAATGTGGTGCGCGGCGGGGCTGTTGCCGACGAGCACTCCGACGACCCGAACGTGCGCGCCAGCCGCGAATTGATCGACCTGCTCGCCGCCGAACCGAGCCTGGACGCCACGGTGGTCCAGACCGTCGGTGCCAAAGGCTGGGACGGTTTCGCGTACGCGGTGGTCAACGGTTCGGAGGCCTAGCGGCACGGCCTCGTCGCCGATCCGGCTGGTCCCGTGTCGGTACGACAGGGTAGCGGTGGGCCGGGTACCCGGACGGGTCGGCGGCGTGCCGGTACCGCGACGGGCCGCGCTCGCGCGGGTCAGCGCACGGGTGACAGCGCCCGGGGCGACAGCGGCTGCGCACCGGTCGCGATATCGATGGCTTCGGCCAGGTCGAGCCGCAGCTCGTGATCCGCTGCGGACGCGGGTCCGTCGTGGTGGGTGATCCCCTCGGCGGTGCGCACGTAGTGCAGCACGGTGTCGCCGATATGCACGGTGACTGTGCCCTCGTCGACGACCTCCGCGAGAGCCCGGCCCAGGGGCAGGGCCAGCCAATGCGCGCGCACCGCGTCGGTGGGATTGCGCTGCCCGAGCAGCGGCGCACCCCACCCGGCCAGCGCGTCGAGCACCGGTCGCAGCCCCCGGCCGAGTTCGGTGAGCTCATAGCTCGAGCGCATCCCGTTGCGGTGATGGGTGAGCACACCGTCACGTTCGAGCCCCTTGAGCCGGGTCGCGAGCATATCGGTGCTTATCCCGGGCAGGTCGGCGAACAGATCGCTGTAACGGCGTGGGCCGGAACACAATTCGCGGACAACGAGCAGGCTCCACCGGTCCCCGACGAGGTCGAGCGCGCGGCTCACGGCGCAGTAGTGGTCGTAGCTTCGGCGTGACACGGCTATCACTCTAACCTGATACTTGGAAAATCCAAGTGAGATCTTGGAAAAACCAAGTAGTGTGTGCGGCAACCACATCGCGGAGGGAAGTCCATGCAGTTCAAGCAGTCGAGCAAGCTGTCGGGAGTGTCGTACGAGATTCGCGGTCCGGTGGCCGAGGAAGCCGCCCGGCTCGAGGCCGAGGGGCATCACGTCGTGAAGCTCAACACCGGCAATCCGCTGATCTTCGGTTTCGACGCGCCGCCGGACCTCTTGCAGGACATGGTCCGAACCCTGCCCGCCTCCACCGGCTACACCTCGTCGAAGGGCCTGCTCTCTGCCCGGCGCGCGGTGGTGCAGTACTACCAGACGCTCGGGGTGCCCGATGTCGACGTGGAGCAGGTGTTCCTCGGCAACGGTGTCTCCGAGCTCATCATGATGGCGATGACCGCACTGCTCGAGAACGGCGACGAGGTCCTCGTACCCGCCCCCGACTTCCCGCTGTGGACGGCCGCGACCGCGCTCAACGGCGGCACCCCGGTGCACTATTTGTGCGACGAGGGCGCCGACTGGTACCCCGACCTCGCCGACATCACCGCCAAGATCACCGACCGCACCCGCGCCATAGTCCTCATCAACCCCAACAATCCGACCGGTGCGGTGTACCCGCCCGAGGTGCTGCGCGAGATCCTCGAGATCGCCCGCAGGCACAACCTCGTCGTGTTCGCCGACGAGATCTACGACAAGATCTACTACGACGACCTCGAGCACACCGCGGTCGCCTCGCTCGCCCCCGACCTGCTGTGCCTGACCTTCTCCGGCCTGTCGAAGAACTACCGCGCCGCCGGTCTGCGCTCCGGTTGGCTCGTGGTGTCGGGCCCCGTTCAGCACGCGGCGAGCTACCTCGAGGGTCTCACCATGCTGGCCGGTCTGCGCCTGTGCGCGAATGTCCCGGCGCAGCAAGCCATCCAGGCCGCCCTCGGCGGGTATCAGAGCATCAACGACCTGGTCCTGCCCGGTGGCCGGCTGCGCGAACAGCGCGACCGGGCGTGGGAAGCGCTCAACTCCATCCCCGGTGTCTCATGCGTGAAACCCAAGGGCGCGCTCTACGCCTTCCCGCGCATCGACCTGGACATGTACCCCATCCACGACGACGAGAAGTTCGTTCTCGACCTGCTGCTGCAGGAGAAGCTGCACATCGTGCAGGGCACCGGCTTCAACTGGCCGCATCCGGACCACTTCCGCATCGTCACCCTGCCGCACGCCGACGAACTCGAGGCCATCATCGAACGCATCGGCCGCTTCCTGGCCACATACCGGCAGTAGGTCAGGTGGGGCAGCCCTGTCCGGAGTCGCCGGACGCCGAGGGCGGGAGCTGGATGAGGCAGAGGATGAGTCCGGCCGTCTCGTCGGCCAGCTGGCCGGACCCGGTGTGAACCGTCAGGCGGTTCGGCCCGGTGATCTCGGCGGAGGCGGCGGGCGCAGCGAACAGCGGCGCCGCCGCAGCGCAGAGGATCAGCGCCGCGGCGGCGAACTTCTTCGGCATGATCGGCCCCTGTCTCCCGGATGACGTCTGGGCCCGATGCTACGCCGGGGACGTGACTGAGGCTTCGACGCAGCTACGAGGGCTCAGCGCAGCGACGAGGGACTCGCGCAGCGAAAACTACTCAGCGCAGCCGGACCGGAAGGTCGAGCAGCCCGCGGATGAGAGTGCTCGTCTGCCAGTGCATGGTCGCGGCGGGATCGGCCAAGCGCAGGTCGGGGAAGCGCCGGAGCAGGGCGGTGAAGGCGACCTCGGCTTCGAGGCGGGCCAGGGGTGCGCCGACACAGAAGTGGATGCCGTGACCGAAGGCGAGGTGACCCGAGGTCGGCCCGTCGACGGTGAGCGCATCGGGGTCGGTGAAACGGGCGGGATCGCGGTTGGCGGCCGCCAGGGCGACGTTCACGATCTCACCCGCCGGAATCTCGACACCACCGAGGGTGACGGGCTCGGCGGTGAACCGCAGCGTCGCCATGTCGACCGGCCCGTCGAAACGCAGGAACTCCTCGATGGCCTCGGGCACACCCGCCGGGTCGGCACACAGCGCCGCCCACTGGGTCGGCTCGCGCAGCAGGGCGTGCACACCGTTGCCGATCAGGTTCACGGTGGTCTCGTGGCCGGCGACCAGCAGCAGGAACGCCATCGACACCAGTTCACGGTCGGTGAGCCGGTCGCCGTCCTCGTCGGCGAGCACCAGTTGTGACAGCAGATCCTCGGCGGGCCGGGACTGCTTGGCGCGCACCAGGCTCGACAGGTACGCCGCCATCGCGGCCGCGGCGGCGGGCCGCCCCTCCTCCTCGCCGACCACCCCGACCAGCGACCGGGTCCAGGCCTGGAAGTCGTCGCGGTCGTCGAAGGGAACACCGAGTAGTTCGCAGATCACCGTCACCGGAAGGGGATTGGCGAAGGCCTGCATGAGGTCGACCTCGTCGTGGCCGTCCATCGCGTCCAGGAGGTTCTCGGTGATCTCCTCGACGCGGGGGCGCAGGGCCGCCACCTGCCGGGTGGTGAACGCCTTGTTCACCAGTTTGCGCAACCGGGTGTGCTCGGGCGGGTCGGTGCTGAGCATGTGTTGCAGCAGCACCATGGTGTTGGCGTCGGTGGGGGTGCCGTCGCGTTTGGCGCGCAGGATCTCGTCGGCACGAACCGTGTCCTTGCGTAGCCGGGAATCGGCCAGGGCGGCGCGCGCCTCGGGGTAACCGATGACGATCCAGCGGATCACATTGTCGGGGAACAGCACCCGGTGCACCGGTCCGGTGGTGCGCCAGCGGCGGTAGTGGGCGTGCGGGTCGTCGAAGAAGTCGGCGCCGATGGTCTCGACAGGGGCGGCGGCGGTGGTGGTGTCGGCCATTTCGTCACGGTACCGGGGTGGCCGAGGCGACGCGCCGAAAGTGACCACCGGAATTACCGAATTCCCTTGTGGCAGGTAATGTTCGGATGGGCGAAAACCGCGCCCGGCGAACGCGGTTTTCGCCGATCCGAGTCAGCGAGCTGAGCCGTGTACCGCGATCTTGCCGTTGCGTCCCGGTGTTTCCGAGGCGACGGCCGCGTCTGCGGCCTTGTCGAGGGGGAACTCACCGTCGAGTTCCAGGCGCAGCGTGCCGTCGGCGGCCAGTCCGACCAGTTCGGTGATGAGCCGCACGTAATCGGCGCGGTCGATCTCGGCGCTGCGCTGCTGGCCCCAGAAGCCCTTCACCACAGCCTGTTTGAAGATCACCGCACCGGTGTCGACGATCATCGGCTTGCCCGACAGCGCGCCGAAGGAGATGAGTTCACCGCGCGGGGCGAGCAGCGACATCAGCGTGGCCGCGGCCGGACCGCTGACCTGATCGACGGCCCGCACGATCGGTTCGCCACCGGTCACCTCCGCCACCCGGTCGGTCCACCCGTCGCTCTCGGTGTCGAGGACCGGGCCGTAGCCGAGGTCCTCGAGTGCCCGCACCGAACTCGGTCCGCGCACCAGGCTCAGCACTCGCACCCCGCGCTGCTTCGCGAACAGGTTAACCAGTCGGCCCACGGCGCCGTTGGCAGCGTTGACCACGATCCACTGACCTGGCTGCACGGCGAGGTCGTCGAGCAGCATCAGCGCGCTCAACGGCATGGCAAGCAACTGGCAGGCGGTCTCGTCGGGCACCGTCGGCGGCATCGGGACCACCTGGTCGGCGCGTGCGACGAAGAATTCGGCCCACGCGGCCCTTGCCCCGGCCACCGCGACCCGCTGCCCGACCTGCACCTGATCGGCGCCCGGACCCACCGCGTCGACGACGCCGACGGCCTCGGTGCCCGGAATCGCGGGCAGCGGTGGTTTGTAGCCGTATACCCCGCGCACGATCGCGAGGTCGTGGTTGTGGATGGGCGAGAGCGTCATCGACAGCCGCACCTCACCTGGTCCCGGTTCGGGCGCGGGCACGGTCTGTGCCGCGAGTACGTCCTTCGGCTCCCCGAATCGTTCGATCACCACTGCCTGCATGTCCGCCTCCGAAGCTGGTTGCGAGTCGTGCACGATGCGCCCATTCTTCCACCGCGCCTGACTTCGCCTGACTCCGCACGTTCCGGTCGCGCGTCTCGCCCACCCGGCACAGAGGCCGATGGCAGCCCGGCCTGTCAATACGCCGCAAGGGTGACCGATACCCCCTGCGACAGCTCCACCGAATCGGTCTCACGGGGGACGACCGGCGAGGCGCTCCGGCCTACTCTCGGTCCATGACAGCCGGACCCCCTTCACCCGCGGCATCTTCCGGCCGCCGCATCGGCGAGGTCGACATCCTGCGCGGCTTCGCCCTCTTCGGCATCCTGATCACCAATGTGATCATCGCGACCACCCTGTGGTCCGCCGTCGGCACCCGTGAGGAACCGCGTTCCCTGTTCGACGGCACCGCCGATCAACTGGTCCGCGCGGGCGTCGACGCGCTGTTCACCGGGCGCTTCTACCTGCTGTTCGCGTTCCTGTTCGGATACTCGTTCACTTTGCAGATCGCGGCGGCTCAGCGGGCCGGGGCGCCACCGGTTCGGCGGCTGCTGCGGCGGTGTGCGGCACTGATGGGAATCGGCCTGCTGCACGTGTACTTCCTGTGGGTCGGCGACATCCTCACCCTGTACGCGGCACTGTGCCTGCTGCTGATCGCCCTGCGCAAACTCTCGGCCCGCACCGCTGTCATCACCGCGATCGTGCTGTATTCGCTGTGGTCGGTCTTCGCCTTCCTACCCGGAAGCGACACGGGCACACTCGGTCTCGGCCTGTTCTTCGACCTGCCGAAGATGTCGGCGGACTACACCGGCAGCTTCGCCGACACCTTCGCCGCCCAGACCTCCGTCGCCCCGGTGTTCGCGATCCTCATCTGGATAGCCCAGGGTGTGCCGAGCCTGGCGATGTTCCTGCTCGGCATGGTGGCGGGTAAACGCAATCTGTTCGAGGACGCCGCGACCATCGCGCGCTGGTCGCCCCGGGTGTTGTGGATCGGGTTCGGGGTCGGGCTCCCGATCTCGGCCATGACCTTCGCTCAGCTGATGGACTGGTGGCATCCGCCGGTCCTGGTCCACGGACTCCAGTACCTCATCGCGCCCGCCATGACCTTCGCCTATGTCGCGCTGGTCCTGCGGCTGGCGGGCTCGCCGCGCACCGGCCGGTATCTCGCCGCGCTCGCGCCCGCCGGGCGGATGGCGGCCACCAACTACATCGGTCAGTCGGTGGTGCTGATGGTGGTCTACACCGGATACGGTTTCGCCCTCTCCGATACCGTCGCGCCGCCGGTGGTCGTGCTCGTCGCGCTGGTCACCTTCGCCGCCCAGCTCGCGCTCAGTGCCTGGTGGTTGCGTCACCATCCCTACGGTCCGGTGGAATGGGTGTTGCGCGCCGCCACCTATCTGACAGTGCCCGCCTGGAGGAAACCGAAAGCGGCTGCGGCGCAGGCTGTTCGATGACCTAGCCGGACCGGTCGGCGCGCGCGGCGAAACCGTCGCAGAGTGCGTCGAGGCCGAGGTAGAGCAGATCCTGCGAGGTCAGCTCGCTCACGCCCGCGCCCTCCAGGTCCGCCAAGGCGGGCGGCACCGGGAACTGTGGTGTGCCTTCCAGCAGATCGCGCAGACCGTTGGGGTCGTCGGTCGCGGTGCGCTTGTCGGCGAGCAGGGCGCCACCGACCACCGGCAGGCTCGCGCCCGAGATGTAGTTCCACACCGTGAACGCCATCGTCGTTGCCTCGCGCGCCGACACCTCGAGCTCGCGCAGGCCCGCCACCAGCCAGGCCAGGCTCGCCAGCCCCTGGGGGCCGAAGCTGTAGCGGGGGACCGCGAAGGTCAGCAGCACCCACGGATGCTGCTGGTAGAGCTGCCAATCGATCTCGGCGGCGATGCGCACCCGGTCGCGCCAGGTCCAGTTCTGCCCGGTGGGGTCGGGATAGGGGTGCCGGGCGGCGATCTCGTCGGTCATCGCCGCGATCAGTTCGTCCTTGCTGTCCACGTGCCGGTACAGCGACATGGTCCCCACCGCGAGCCGGTCGGCGATACGTCGCATCGATACCGCGTCGAGGCCGTCGGCATCGGCGAGGGCGATCGCGGCGTCGACGATCGCCGCCCTGGTGAGCTTGGCCTCAGTCATCCCATGACTCACTTTCGTCATCCGGTCTTAATGCGTACACTGTACCGGTGTCTCGCGTACGCCGTACGCATACCCCTGGAAGGAACTTCGGAATGACGAAGCTGGAACCGGCGGTGCCCACCGCAGTCGCCGGTGGACGCCGCGCATGGCTCGGATTGGGCGTGCTGCTGCTGCCGGTGCTGCTGGTGTCGATGGACATCTCGGTGCTGTTCCTCGCCATGCCGACCCTGACGAGCGACCTCGACCCCACCGCCTCCCAGCAGCTCTGGATCCTCGACATCTACGGGTTCATGCTGGCCGGCCTGCTCATCACGATGGGCAATCTCGGCGACCGGATCGGCAGGCGCAACATCCTGCTTGCCGGCGCGGCCGTATTCGGTGTGGCATCGGTGCTCGCCGCGTTCGCGCCGAGCGCCCCGATCCTCATCGCCGCGCGCGTGCTGATGGGTATCGGCGGTGCGACCCTGCTGCCATCGAGCCTGGCGCTGATCTCCACGCTCTTCCCCGACGCCCGCAGGCGCGCCACCGCGATCGGCATCTGGACGGCGTTCTTCGCGGGCGGTTCGGCCGTCGGCCCGATCATCGGCGGCCTGCTGCTGCACCACTTCTGGTGGGGTTCGGTGTTCCTCATCAATATCCCGGTGCTCGCGATCCTGCTGCTGTTCGGACCGTTCCTGCTGCCCGAACACCGCTCCACGACCCTCGGCCCGATCGATCTGCCGAGCGTCGCGCTGTCGATCGGCGGCATCCTGCCGGTGGTCTACGGCATCAAGCACATCGCCGCCGACGGGTTCGATCTCGTCTCGCTGGCGATCGCGGGTATCGGTGTGGTGATGCTCGTGCTGTTCGTGCGCAGGCAGCGTCATCTCAGCGAACCGCTGCTCGACCTGTCGCTGTTCACCCGGCCGCTGTTCCGGGTCGCCATCGGCGCCAGCATGGCGGGCATGATGTCGCTGGCCGCGATGAGCTACCTGACCAGCGTGTATCTGCAGTCGGTCACCGGGCGTGACCCGTTGCAGGCCGCGCTGCTCGGCATTCCGATGGCGGTAGCCGTGTTCGTCTGCTCGATGAGCGGGGCGAATCTCGGGCTGCGGATCGGGGTGCGGGCCGCGTTCACCCTGGCGCTCGTCGCGTCGGCGGTGGGAAATCTGATGCTGCTCGGCGTCGGTGTCGACGGCGGGTTGGCCTGGTACGTGGCCGGTTCGGTGATCGCCGGTATCGGTTACGGCATCTCCTTCACGCTGGTGTCGGATGTGGCGGTGTCCGCGGTGCCTGCCGAGCGCGCGGGTTCGGCGGTCGGAATCTCGGAGACCAGCTTCGAACTCGGTAACGCGCTCGGGCTCGCACTGCTCGGTTCGCTGGCGGCGCTGGTGTTCCGCTCCGGCGGCGACTTCGACGAAACGCTGGGGGAGACCCTCGCGCACTCCGGTGGCAATGCGGGTCTGGCGCACGCCGCTCGCGAATCGTTCGTCAGCGGCATGCACGTCGCCACCACGTGCGGCGCGTTGCTGCTGCTGGCGATGGCCGCGCTGGCGTGGCGTTCGGCCCGGTCGACTCGCTGAGACTGCCGGTAGCGGCGTGACCGCCGCTACCGGTTTCCGGTCCCGCACAGCACCCGCGCGATGTGAGGAGTGCCACCGGGCGTGCGGCCGGACGTGGCTCGCCGAGCGTTCCGGCGACGCCGTTGCATAGGATCGTCGGATGCGAAACGAGGGTGCGACGGGCCTGGCGACATTGCTCGTCCTGGCCGATTCGCGCCTGCCCATCGGCGGGCACGTGCACTCCGGCGGCGTCGAGGAGGCCGTGGCCTCGGGGCTGTTGCGCGACAACGCGAGCGTCGAGCTGTACCTGCGCCGCCGCATCGCGACCACCGGTCTGGTGACGGCCTCGCTGGCCGCCGCGGTCTGCGAGGGCACGCTCCCTCCCGGGCGTGCCGACCTCGAAACCGACGCGCGCACACCATCTCCCGCCGCGCGCGCCGCGTCCCGTGCCCAGGGGCGCGGTCTGCTGCGGCTCGCCAAACAACTCTGGCCCACCCCGGTCCACGCGGGTGACACCGACCATCCGAACTGGTCGGCGGTCGGCACACGCCCGCACCTGTCGACGGTGTTCGGCATGGTCGGACAGGCCTGCGGTGCGAATGCCGAGGAACTCGCGGGCGTCGTCGTCTACACCACGCTGACCGGTGCCGCGACCGCCGCCCAGCGCCTCCTCGCCCTCGACCCCGCCGCCATCGCGGCGAGCACGCTGCGCCTGGCACCCCTGTGTGACCGGGTCGCCGCCGAGGCCGCCACGGGATTGGCCGCGCTGTCGGATCCGTTGCAGGACGCGCTCGCCGAACGTCACCTCCACCGCGATATGCCACTGTTCGCGTCCTGACCCCGAGATGAAGGAGTTCCCATGCCGCCGCACCTGATCGATGGTGAACCGCACGATCACAGCCACGACCGGCCCAAGCGCGATCGGGTTCCCGGTGAGGCGCTGCGCGTCGGGATCGGCGGCCCGGTCGGCTCGGGCAAGACCGCGCTGGTCGCGGCGCTGTGCAGGCAGCTGCGCGACGAGCTCTCGCTCGCGGTGCTGACCAACGACATCTACACCACCGAGGACGCCGACTTCCTGCGCCGCCACGCGGTGCTGCCCGACGAGCGGATCACGGCCGTGCAGACCGGCGGCTGCCCGCACACCGCCATCCGCGACGACATCACCGCCAACCTCGACGCCATCGACGACCTGGTCGCGGCCAATCCGCCGCTGGACCTGATCCTCGTCGAATCCGGTGGCGACAACCTCACCGCCACCTTCTCCTCCGGTCTCATCGACGTGCAGATCTTCGTCGTCGACGTGGCGGGCGGCGACAAGGTGCCGCGCAAGGGCGGCCCCGGTGTCACCTTCTCCGACCTGCTCGTGGTGAACAAGACCGACCTCGCCCCGCTGGTCGGTGCCGACCTCGGCGTGATGGAGCGCGATGCCGCCAAGGTGCGCGAGGGCAGGCCGACCGCCCTGATCTCGCTGACCGAGGACCCGGCCGCCACCCCCGTGCTCGCCTGGGTGCGCGAACAGTTGCGCGTGGTCGCCGAGCAGGACGCGGCCGCGGGCGTTGCGCACTGAACTGAGCATCGTCGCCGCGCCGGGTCTGCTGCCGCGCATCGACGCGGTCGGCGGCCTGGCCGGACGCCACACCGGCGCCGATACCGTGCACCTGATCGGCACCGCCGCCACCCCGCTCGGCGGGGACGAACTCGACATCCGCATCGTGGTGCGGCCGGGTGCGCGGCTGGTCGTGCGCTCGGTGGCGGCGACGATCGCGTTGCCGAGTGCCGCGACCCCGATGTCGTCGGCGCGGTGGTACTTCGAGGTCGGGGCGGGTGGCGTCCTGGATTTCGATCCGGAACCGACCATCATCGCGGGCGGCGCCCACCACCACATGGTGACCACCGTCGTTCTGGCCGCCGACGCGCAACTGCGATTGCGCGAACGCGTCCAGCTCGGTCGAAGCGGCGAGGACGGCGGCGGGTGGCGCGGTGATCTCGTGGCCGACGTGGGTGAGGTGCCGCTGCTGCGGCATCGTCTCGAATTGGGGGCGGGTGCGTCGGCCGACGATCGCCTCGACGCGCCGCGTGCGATCGACAGTGAACTGGTCTACCCCGACGCTCGGCCCGCGTGGACCGGCGGCCTGGACGCGGTCCGCCTGCCGCTGGCCGCGGGCGGTTCGCTGGCGACGCGCACGAGTGCCCGCCTGCGCACGCCGGTAGCTGTGGGATAACCGAAAGTGGTGGGAGCCGGACGTATCCGACTCCCACCACGTCTGCGGGTCAGGCTTGGACGAGCTCGGATTCCTCGGCGTCGACCGCGTCGGGGGTGACCCCGCGCGGCGGGGCGAGGAAGCCGTTCGCGGCCCCGACCGCCGCGCCGACCCCGGCGCCGACGACCGTCGCGGGCACCGACACCGCCATGTAGCCGGCCATCCCGCCCAGGATCGGTCCCGCGACGAGACCGACCGGCAGGAACACCACGCCCGCGACCAACCCGGCCACGGCACCCACCGTGCTCGCCATCATCGCGGCCGGGATCGCCACGGTGGAACCGACCGCCGCGCCCCGTGCCGCCGTACCGATGGTCGACTCGGCGATCCGGTCCGAGCGGCTGCGCTCGAGCCCGACCGAGTCGAGGAAAGTCGCCAGATTCGCCTCGGTGACCGCCGAGGCGTCGTTGATCTGGATCGACGTCTCGACCGGAACGAAGTCGGGCACCGGAACCTGCTGGTCACCGAAGCGGAACTGGCCCGGCGGCGGCAGGATCGGCGGAACCGGCGCCACCGCGGTCGGCAGATGCAGCGGGCCGACCGGAGACAGGTAATCGGTCTCCGGGCCCGTGCGTGCCCACGGCAGCGAGCTGCGCGTGTTCGCGGGTTTCGGCGCGGTCACGTAAGGGGCGGCATTGGGCGCGACCGCGTCGTACTCCGGTGCGATCGGCTGTTCGGGCTGCGTCACCGCCGCCTGCGCGGGATCGGCGTTCGCGGTGCCCGTGCCGATCAGGGCCATGACCAGGGGTACTGCTCCCGCCGCGACGACCGAACCGACCTTCTGCCGCTGCGGGCTCGGCGCCCTGTGTTTCCCCGTCGCCATAGATCACCTTTCATCCGGGGGATTTGGTCACACATATGACCTCCGACATTCGGACCGGTGCCGTGGGCGGATGGGTCCGAAACGTCGGCAACCCGCAATATCGGTGTGCCGGAAGGTAACCGGAGACGACAAAAGCCGGGTGGTTCGACGGAACCACCCGGCTTTCGCGCAGACGTGCTACCCGGACTTGCGCTCGTCGACCTGTTTGCGCCCCGACGGCGGGGCGCCCAGGTGGGCGGCGAGTTCGTCGGCCTCGGAGACGTCGGAGTTGACTTCCTCGATCGCCAACCGGGCGAACACCCACTGCTCGGTCGCCGCCATCTGACCGCGGTTGCGGCCGAGGAAGGAGACGAACCAGCCGATCACGGTGACGATCCGGCTGCGGTAGCCGACCAGGTAGTACAGGTGCAGGGCCAGCCACGCGAGCCAGGCGAGGAACCCGCTGAACTCGAGCTTGCCGATCTGGCAGACCGCGTCGAAACGCGAGATCGTCGCCATCGAGCCCTTGTTGAAGTACTTGAACGGCTTGCGTTCGGCCGGGGTCTGCCCCTTCAGCCCGGCCTTGATGGCCTTGGCCGCGTAGGTCGAACCCTGGATCGCACCCTGGGCCTGCCCGGGCACACCGGGCACCGACATCAGGTCGCCGACCACGAAGACGTTCGGGTGCCCCTTGACCGTGAGATCGGGCTCGACGATGACGCGACCGGCGCGGTCCACCTCGGTGCCGTCGGAACGTTCGGCGATCATCTTGCCCAGCGGGCTGGCCTGCACGCCCGCCGACCACACCTTGCACATCGCCTCGATGCGGCGGGTGCTGCCGTCCTTGTCCTTGACGACCACGCCGTGCGCGTCGACGTCGGTCACCATGGCGTTGAGCTGGATCTCCACGCCCATCTTCTCGAGCCGCTTGGCGGCCTTGGCGCCCAGCTTCGGACCCATCGGGCCGAGTACCGCGCCCGCGCCCTCGAGCAGGATGACGCGTGCGTCGCGCGGGTCGATGGTGCGGAAGGTGCCGTCGAGGGTGCGGTCGGCGAGTTCGGCGATCTGCCCGGCCAGCTCCACACCCGTCGGGCCCGCGCCGACGACGATGAAGGTGAGCAGCCGGTCGCGTTCCTCCTGGGTTTCGGCCAGCTCGGCCTGCTCGAAGGCGCCGAGGATGCGGGCCCGCAATTCCAGGGCGTCGTCGATGGTCTTCATGCCGGGCGCGTAGGTGGCGAAGTGGTCGTTACCGAAGTAGGACTGCTGCGCGCCGGTGGCGACGATGAGACTGTCGTAGGGGGTCACCGTGTCGCGGTTGAGCAAGCGCGAGGTGACCGTCTGGTTGTCCAGGTCGACGTCGACGACGTCGCCCATCAGCACCTGCGCGTTCTTCTGCTTGCGCAGCACGAGCCGGGTGGCCGGGGCGATCTCGCCGGTCGACAGGATGCCCGTGGCCACCTGATACAGCAGCGGCTGGAACAGGTGGGTCGACGTCTTGGAGATCAGCGTGACATCGACATCGGCCCTGCGCAGGTGCCGGGTACCGAACAACCCGCCGAACCCGGAACCGATCACCACCACGCGGTGCCGCTGGTTCCCGACAGACTGAGTGCTCATCGTCCTGACTCCTCGGCTGACTGGGGTGATTACAGAACCGACCTTACGGGACGTGACGCCTCAGCGACCCGCAAGCAGGAGCTGGGCCACCTTGGTGTCGGTCTCGGCGCCCTCGGTGTAGCCGCCGTCGGCGCCGAGTGCGTTCATGATCGCCAGGGTATAGCGCTCGCCCTCGCCCGCGACGCCGACCGAGTTCACCACCCAGCCGTCGGCCTCGGCCGACCAGCCGTTCTTCAGGCCGGGACGCATCGCCGCACCGGCGCCCCACACACCCCAGTGCTGGTTGGAGTCGACCGAGCGCATCCGGTCGAGCAGGTAGGCCAGATCGTCGGGGTGCATGGTGTCGAGGATCGTGTTCATCAGGCGGTCCAGGTCGGCGGCGGTACACTTCTGGAACGACCAGTCCGGGAACAGCGCGGTGTTGGTCGGCTGCGGGATCAGGCTGACCATGCCGTAGGCGCGGAAGGCGTTGTTGTAGGCCATCCGGTCGAAGCCGATGTACTTGTGCCACAGCACATCCGTCGCCTGGTCGTTGGACGTGGCGAGCATCGCCTCGATATTGCCGCGGTCCTCCGGCGACAGCGCGATGGCGCCGACGCGGGCCCGGTTGAGCAGGTCGGCGGCGATGGCCAGCTTGATCGTCGAGGCGGTCCACACCTGGTTCTCGGCGTGTTCGTTGGCGTAGATGCCGCCGGTGACGCGGTCGCGCAGCACGTAGCCGACGACGCCGGGGCGGCCGGCCAGGTAGCTGTTCACCTTCGCGATCCGCGCACTCATGTCGCAGTCGAATCCGGACAGGCACGCCTGGGTCAGGACCGGCGCGGCCTGCGCGGTAGCGGTGAGTACCGGGACGCCCGGGGTGAGGGCGGCCGCGGCGGCGAGGAGACAAGCTGTTGCTGCGACCCGGGAAACGACGCGGGTGGCGGGGGAACGGTCACGCACGAGGCACCACACTGGCACATCGGCGGCTCATACGCACCCTTCGCTGCCGAATCGTCACAAATCGGCCTTGTGGCACAGCGGGATTGCGATCAGTGATGCGCGGCGTGCGGGGTGGCGATGGGGCAGCCGTTGAGCCGGTGGCAGTGCTCGAACGCCTCGCCGTGACGATCGAGGGGCCACGAGTGCAGCACCTGATCGGGGCCGTAGCGCCGGGAATTGATGAGTTCCCAGCGGGCGCCCGCGCGGCGGACGACGAATCCGCCGTCGGGAACCAGGGCAATCACCTGCGCGATCATGAACCGAACCCGCCTTTCGTACCGCGGCCGAACCGTCCCACCCGAGCCAGCAGAGTCCCACGCCCCGGTTTCGTCCCGGCGCAGGCGTGGCCGGTAACGCGTTGCAGTGTGGTCTATTTCACTAGCTCTTGCCGGGGGTGCGGGCGGGGTCGCATGATTGCGGGTCGGTCGCTGGGCGTATAAACGACGGATGCCGTTGCACCTCCATCGCGCCGAACGCGCCGACGCGCTGGCCGACGGTCTCGGGCAGGTGCTCGCGGTTGCGCCCGGTGATCCTTTCGCCACCGAGGTGGTCGCCGTTCCCGCGAAAGGTGTCGAGCGCTGGCTGGCGCAACGGCTGTCCGGTGTGCTCGGCGTGGGCGGCGCGGGCGACGGGGTAGCCGCCAACATCTCCTTCCCCTCACCTGCCGCGCTGGTCGCCGACGTGCTGGCCGCCGCGAACGGGATCACCGCCGAGGACGACCCGTGGTCCGGGCAGCGGGTGGTGTGGTCGGTGCTGCGGGTGATCGACGAGGTGGCCGCCGAACCG
Organism: Nocardia sp. GTS18; assembly: GCF_013839555.1. Taxonomy (NCBI): domain Bacteria; kingdom Bacillati; phylum Actinomycetota; class Actinomycetes; order Mycobacteriales; family Nocardiaceae; genus Nocardia; species Nocardia sp. GTS18. The sequence goes on from NZ_JACBIU010000010.1 coordinate 121,304, forward strand.
TGGGCGGCGGTGCTGGCCCGCCACCTCGGGCTGCCCGGCGGCGATCACCGGCTCGGCAGGCGCTATTCGACCGCCGCCCACCTGGCCGCCCTGTTCGACTCCTACGCCGCCCAGCGCCCGCGTGTGCTGCTCGACTGGGTCGCGGGCCTCGACACCGACGGCGCGGGCGGCCCGGTGCCCGACGACCTGGCCTGGCAGCCGCGGCTGTGGCGCGCCTTGCGCACCGTCATCGGCTCTCCGAGCCCCGCCGAACGCCTCGCCGACGCCTGCGCCCGGCTGCGCACCGACCCTGCTTCCGTCGACCTGCCCGAGCGGCTGTCGCTGTTCGGCCTCACCCGTCTGCCCGCCGACCAGCTCGCCGTCTTCACCGCCCTCGCCACCCATCGCGATGTGCACCTGTGGCTGGCACATCCGAGTCCGGTGCTGTGGACGGCACTCACCGATGCTTCCGGACCCGATGCGACCGGCAACGCCTCGTTTCCGCAGTCCGGTGCGGCTTCGCCGAGCACGGCTGCGGCTGTGCGTGGTGTCGATAGTGTGGGTGACTCGGCGAGCGGTGGTCCACCGGTCGGGGGCGGCTCGGATCCGGTCGCTGATCGGGATGAGTCGGCGCAGGCGAACCCGGCTGGGGTTCAGCGGTTCTCGGCGTCGCCTCGCTCTGCCGATCGGACCGCGGACCGCGTTTCGCACCCCTTGCTCACCGGCCTCGGCCGCGATGTCCGGGAGCTGGAGCAGCGGCTGAACCCGTTACTGGACAGCGATAGTCATCTCCCGGCGCGACTCGATTCGACGACCCTGCTCGGCCGGGTGCAGTGCGCGATCCGCGACGACCGTGCCCCGGAGGTGGGGGCGGTGCCGGACGGCAGCATCGAGGTGCACGCCTGTCACGGTGCGGCCCGGCAGGTCGAGGTGCTGCGGGATCTGTTGCTGCGCACGTTCACCGCCGATCCGACGCTGGAACCACGCGACGTGCTCATCATGTGCCCCGACGTGGAGGCCTACGCCCCGCTGGTGCGGGCAGCCTTCGGGCAGCGTGGGTCGGGCACGGGGGACCAGCCCGTAGCCGGGGAACATCCGGCCCATCAGTTGCGGGTGCGGTTGGCCGACCGGGGGCGGGCGGTGACCAACCCGATGCTCGCGGTGGTGATCGATCTGCTCGAACTGGCCGACGGGCGCGTCACCGTGACGCAGGTCCTCGACCTGGCCGCAGCCGAAAGCGTGCGCCGCCGTTGTGGTTTCGACGACGACGACATCGAACGGCTGCGTGGCTGGGCGGCCGAGTCCGGTGCGCGCTGGGGTATCGGGCAGCGACAGCGGGAGGCGTTCGGCCTGGCCGACTTCGCCCAGAACACTCTCAATGCCGCGGTGGACCGCATTCTGCTCGGCGTCACCGCCGACGAGTCCGGTGACGACTGGCTCGACCTTGCCCTGCCCCTCGACGATGTCGACTCCAATGATGTCGACCTGGCGGGCCGCTTCGCCGAGTTCGTCGACCGGGTCGCGGTCTGCCTGCGCGACCTGCGCGGCCCCCGTCCCGCCGCGCAATGGACGGCGGTGCTGCTGCGCGCGCTCGAGCTGCTCACCGATGTGCCGGACTCCTACTCCTGGATCCGGGCCGAAGCGCGCCGCGAGATCGTCGCCGCCACCGAGCACGCGGGTGACGCGCCGCTGCGGCTGGCCGATGTCGCGGTGCTGCTGACCTCCCGGCTCGCGGGTGCACCCGGGCGCGCCAACTTCCGCACCGGTGAACTCACGGTGTGCTCGCTGGTCCCCATGCGATCGGTGCCGCACCGGGTGGTGGTGCTGCTCGGCCTCGACGACGACATCTTCCCGCGTACCGGCAGCGTCGACGGCGACGACCTGCTGGCCCGCAGCCCGCTGATCGGTGAACGCGACGCCCGCAGCGAGGACCGGCAGCTGCTGCTCGACGCGATCATGGCCGCCACCGAACAGCTGCTTGTGCTGCACACCGGTGCCGACCCGGTCACCGGCGCCGCCCGCCCGCCCGCCGTCCCGGTGGCCGAACTACTCGACGTGCTCGCCACCCACGTGGGCTCGGCCGCGATGTCCGACGTGCACATCCGGCATCCGCTCCAGGCCTTCGACCGGCGTAATTTCGCACCGGAGCGCCCACGCAGCTTCGACACCGTCGCGCTCGCGGGCGCGCGGGCTGCCGCGCGCCCGTCCCGCCCGCGCCCACCGCTGCTCGC